>JAIEPP010000309.1 GCA_019748335.1 Xanthobacteraceae bacterium | reverse complement strand
GGACGCAGCGCGTCGGGCTCGATGCCGGCCTGGTTGAGCAGGCTGAGCCGTCGCGGCGAACCGGAAGCGAGAACGAGTTTGGGACGGCCAAGCATGCGGGATTCGTCAGGGGATAAAAGGATTCGGGGCGAACGCGCGCGGAACCTATCGGAAGGGGCTGCATTCCACAACCGGGGAACAAGTGATTGAGGGAACTACAATTCTTTCGTCGTCCCTGCGAACGCAGGACGACAGCTGGGGATGCTACCCGTTCGCCGCGCCCGTCTTCGTGAACCTCCGGCGGATCCGCATCACGAGGCCGTCGCAGACCTCGCGATAGGCCTCCAGCTTCTGCTCGCGGCTGCCTTCCATCGTGGTCGGGTCCGGCGTCGGCCAGTATTCGACATCGGCGGCCAGCGTATGCGTCAGCTCCAGCGCCTTGTGATGGGCTTCGGGCGACAGCGTGATGATGAGATCGAAATTGAGCCCTTCCCAATCCTCGAGATCTTCAAACGTCATCGGCTTGTGGCCGGAAATGTCCTGGCCGAGTTCGGCCATGACAGCGACCGCGAACGGATCGAGTTCGCCCTTCCGCACGCCGGCGGACTTCACATAGAGCGCGTGGGGAAACATCTGCTTCAGCAGGCTTTCGGCCATCGGCGAACGCACGCTGTTGAAGCCGCATGCGAACAGCACGGCTTGCGGCGTGCGCGCGCTGGGCGGCCCCACCATGCTATTTGCAGAAACGTTCTGCAGCCTTCGGGGTCATGCTCTCATTTTGACGCATGACCTGATCCAAAAACCGCTTCACACTTTTTGGGGTCATGCGTCTTGCCCCTTCCAGTGCAGAACGCAGATCAGCGTGAACAGCCGCCGGGCGGTTTCGAAATCGACCCGCACCTTGCCGTTGAGCCGCTCCTGCAGCGTGCGCGAGCCTTCGTCATGGATGCCGCGGCGGCCCATGTCGATGGCCTCGATCTTGTCGGGAGTCGCGGTCCGGATCGCCTGGTAGTAGCTGTCGCAGATCATGAAGTAGTCCTTCACGATCCGCCGGAACGGCGTCAGCGACAGCAGATGCGCCACCACAGGCGTGCCGTCCTGCCGGCGGATGTCGAACGCCAGCCGGTTGCCGGTGATCGCCAGATGCAGCGTGAACGGCCCGCCGGTGGCGCCCTCGGGTGCAAAGAGATTCTGCTCGATCAGGTCGTAGATCGCGATCGCGCGCTCATGCTCGATATCGGGGCCGGAACGGCCGATCGATTCCTCGTCGAGCGTCACCGCGACGATGCGGTTGTCGGCGTCCTCGTCTGGTGGCGGTTTGGTCATGACAAATTGAGACGCAGTCCGACGGAGCGTGAATGAGCATCGAGACCTTCCGCTTTACCCAAGGTCATCGCGGCGGGCCCCAGCGCGCGCAACGCCTCCGGCCCGCATTTGAGAATCGAGGTGCGCTTCATGAAGTCTAGCACGCCGAGGCCGGACGAGAACCGCGCCGAACGCGCCGTCGGCAGCACATGGTTGGAGCCGCCGACATAATCGCCGATCGCCTCCGGCGTATGGGGCCCGAGGAAGATCGCGCCGGCGTTGCGGACTTTTGCCGCCAGGCCTTCGGCATCCGCGGTCATGATCTCCAGATGCTCGGCGGCGATGGCGTTCGCCAGCTCGACCGCGTCGTCGAGCTTTTTCACCAGGATGATGGCGCCGAAATCGTTCCACGAGGTTCTGGCGATCTCTGCACGGGGCAGCGTCGCCAGCTGCGATTCCACGGCGCGCTCGACCTCGGCGGCCAAAGCTGCGCTGTCGGTGATCAGGATCGACTGCGCGCTGGCGTCGTGTTCCGCCTGCGCCAGCAGATCAGCGGCGATCCAGCTGGCATTGCCGGTGTCATCCGCAATGACAAGCACTTCGGAGGGGCCGGCGATCATGTCGATGCCGACCTTGCCGAACACCTGCCGCTTGGCGGCGGCGACATAGGCGTTGCCGGGGCCAACGATCTTGGCGACGGGCGCAATGGTCGCGGTGCCATAGGCCAGTGCGGCAACAGCCTGCGCGCCGCCGACGCGGTAGATTTCGGAGACGCCGCCGAGTTGGGCGGCCGCCAGCACCAGCGGATTGAGCTTGCCGTCCGGCGACGGCACCACCATCACGACGCGGCGCACGCCGGCGGCCCTGGCCGGCACCGCGTTCATCAGCACCGAGGACGGATAGGCCGCGGTACCGCCGGGCACATAGAGCCCGACCGCGTCGATCGCGCTCCAGCGCCAGCCGAGTTCGACGCCGAGCGCGTCGGTGAAGCGTTCGTCCTTCGGCAGTTGACGGCGGTGGAACACTTCGATTCGGTCGCGTGCGAATTTCAGCGCGTCGAGGGTTGCGGCGTCGCAAAGCTTTACCGCCGCATCGACTTCGGCCGCCGTTACCCGCAGGCCGGAGGCTGATATCTCGAGCCGGTCGAATTTCTTCGTCGCCTCGATCAGCGCGGCGTCGCCCCGGGCCGCGACGTCGTCGACGATGGCGCGGGTCGCGCGCTCGACATCGGCGGAGGTTTCACGCTTGGCGGCGAGAAATGTCGCAAACCGCGCATCGAAATCGGCGCTGCTTCTGTCGAGACGAACGGGCATGGCGGCTTTCTGAGGGTATTTTGCGTCCCTGTTGAATGGCGCGGGGAAAAGGGGGCGTCAACCCTTGAGCACACGGAAACAGGTCCCGTAGGGTGGGCTAAGCGAAGCGAGCCCACCAATCGGCTCTAGCGGGCGTCGGAAAGTGGTGGGCACGGCGCGAAGGGCGCCTTTGCCCACCCTACTGCAGCGGGGCTAGTTCTCCATCCCGGACGATTCCGCGTCCACGTCGCTGGTGCCGAGGTCGTCGCCGCCGAGGTCGGTCAGCTCGCATTCCAGGCACTCGACGTCGAGCCGCAGCGCCCCGCCATGGCTGAACAGCAGCAGCGCGCTGCCGCCGGGGGGCTCGGTGGGGTGGAATTCGATCCCGACCAGTTCCAGCACGGCTTCCGGCTGCTCCAGGTCGATGTTGCGGGATTTGCAGGCCAGCACCCGGTCGAAGCGGAGTGCGGCGAGCAGCCGGCGCGGCGCGGTTCCACCCGACAGGGTCTGCTCCCAGTCGAGCCGGTTCAGGCCGACCACCAGCCGCTTTTCGTCCTGCCGCCACACGATGTCGGCGGCCTGGATCCGGGCGTCCTGGACATGCGCCGAAATCACCGAAAGATCGTCGGCGTCGAGCGCGACCAGTCTGAGCTGTTCCGGCGCCGGCATCGTCACACCCCTTTGCTGGCGTCGATCATGCGAATGCGGTCCATCGCCCGCCACGCTACAGGAGGCGCGCGGCCAAGGCAAAGGACGCGCTAAATCGCGTTGATATCCTCGCTCTCGAGGATCCGCTTCGGGTAGCCATCGCGCGCCACCTTGATCATGGCGCGGCCGAGCTTTTCGCTCGTGGTCATGAACTTCGGCTGGGTCCGCGCCAGATACGACCACAGCGGTGCGGCGACGACGTAGATCGCCTGCACCCAGGCGGTCTTCGATCGCACGCCGTGCAACGGCTGGATGCCGCCGGGGCGGAACATGTAGGCCGCCTTGAACGGCAGCTTGAGCAGGTCGTTTTCGGTCTTGCCCTTGACCCGCGCCCAGCGCTGCGGGCCCCGCTCGGTCGCGTCGGTGCCGCGGCCGGTGACGTAGGTGAACACCATGTTCGGGTTGAGCCGCGCAAGCGTCTTCGCCGCCGCCATGGTGACGTCGTAGGTCAGGTGACGGTAGCGCTCCGCCTCCATGCCGACCGACGAGACACCGAGGCAGAAGAAGCAGGCGTCGTAGCCGGTGAGTTGGGATTCGATTGCGGAAAAATCCGTGAAATCAGCGTGCATGATTTCACGCAGCTTGGCGTGCTGCTGCCCGGTCGGGCTGCGCCCGACGACCAGCACGCTCTCGACACCGGCATCGAGCAGGCATTCGCGCAGCACGCCCTGCCCGACCATGCCGGTGGCGCCGAACAGGATCACCTTCATGACTTGATGAAGGCGAGCAGGTCCGCATTGATTGTCGCCGCTTCCGTCGTCGGCATGCCGTGCGGAAAACCCTTGTAGGTTTTCAGCGTGCCGTTCTTCAACAGTTTCGCCGACAGCGGCGCCGAGTCGGCGTAAGGCACGATCTGGTCGTCGTCGCCGTGCATCACCAGCACCGGCACCGTGATCTTCTTGAGGTCTTCGGTGAAATCGGTCTGCGAGAACGCGACGATGCCGTCGTAATGCGCTTTCGCACCGCCCATCATGCCCTGCCGCCACCAGTTCTGGATCACCGCCTCCGAAGGCTTGGCGCCGGGACGGTTGTAGCCATAGAACGGACCGGACGGCAGATCGCGGTAGAATTGCGTGCGACTGGCGGCCAGCGCCTGCTGAAGGCCGTCGAACACCGACTTCGGCAGACCGCCGGGATTGGCAGGGGTCTGCACCATCAGCGGCGGCACTGCGCTCAGAATCGCGGCCTTTGCGACCCGGCTCTCGCCGTGGCGGGCGATGTAGTGCACCACCTCGCCGCCGCCAGTGGAATGGCCGACGTGAACCGCATTCTTCAGATCGAGATGCGCGGTCAGCGCCGCCAGATCGTCGGCGTAGTGATCCATGTCATGACCGTCGCCGGTCTGGGTCGAGCGGCCGTGGCCGCGGCGGTCATGGGCGATGACGCGAAAACCGTGGTTCTGGAAGAACAGCATCTGCGTGTCCCAGTCATCCGCCGACAGCGGCCAGCCGTGGCTGAACACGATGGGCTGGCCACTTCCCCAGTCGTTGTAATAGATCTCGAGGCCGTCTTTGGTTTTGACCGTGGGCATGGGTACTCCTGCTTGCTATCGTTTGAGGCACGCGACGCGTGATCTCAGGTGTGCACTGGACACTCGAGAGTCCAGAGATCGGCACGTCGCCGACAAAATATCGAAAACAACCCCATGCAAAGTAGCGCTTGGGGGTGTCGATCTTGATCAGCGCGACATGTAGTAGCATTCGATGCGGCACATCGCCTCGGGTGCGCCATAGCGCACCTGACGATGCCGAAGCCTCACACCGCCAGCCGGAAACGCCTGATGGCGCCGATGATCATCAGCACGAAGAACACCAGCACGACGCCCTGTGCCACCGCGAACACCGGCCCCGCCGGCGGATTGCCCGGCGCCAGTGCGGTCAGCGCCGGGATTTTCAGGAAGCTCTGGATGACCAGAACGAACGTGTTGAAGTACAGCGACAGCAGCGCGGTCAGCGCATAGATCCAGCGCCACGACCCCGACAGCTTCATGGCGTAGAGCGCGATGCAGGCGATCGCCAGCAGAACCAGCGAGAGGGCGCCGATGATGTGCGACGGCAGCAGCTTGTCGGACACCAGCGGCGGAATCAGAAACCCGGTTGCACTGGTCAGGATTGTCAGTAGCAGGAACAGCGCGGTGAGGCCGCCCGGCCGCGTCGATTTGAGCATGCCGAACATCACGATAAAGCCCGCGACGATCGCGACGATGCTGATGACGGTGTGGACCAGAACGAACGTAGACAAACTCATACCGAGTATCATGACGTGCCCCCGTTTTTAGAATTCTTCAAAGGTTACGACGGAGGCCGCCAAATTGCCAGACGCATCGATTGCGGGTCTGACAACACAACTTTGTCAACGCATGCGCAGCCACGAAAGTCGCAAGATGCATCAAATATTTGCACCGCTGTCACAAATCGCGGCACGAATATTTCAGCGATTGAGAAATTCGACCAGTTTCGGGATCACCTGATCCGGCGCCTCTTCCATCAACCAGTGCCCGCGGCCCTTCACCAGCACGCCTTCGACATTGGTCGCGACCATTTTGCCCTGCTCGATCAAAAACGGGCCGCCGGCCTTTTCGCCCGACAGCACCAGCATCGGCATCGACAGTTTGGTCTTGGCTAACTCAGCGAACTCCTCGGCGTCTTTCGGAAACGCACGGAAAACTTCCATGCCGGCCTTCATGTGCCCGGGCCTGGCATATTCATTGGCATAGAACTTCCGGTCGGCCTCGGGCACCGATTTGGTGGCATCGGCGGCAAAATCGTTCCAGAAATGTTCGAGATAGATCCGCTCACGCCCCGTCACCAGCGCCAGCGGCGTCTTGCCGAAGAAATGGAAGTGCCAGAGATCGCGCAGCAGGAACACGTGATTCCAGTCGCCGACGCCGGGCAAAAACGCTTCCATCAGCACGATGCGGTCGACCTCGGCGGGATATTGCGCCGCATAGGCATAGGCGACCATCAACCCGATATCGTGGCCGACCAGCCGGATGCGATCATATTTCAGGCTTTTCACCAGCGCGTGGATGTCCTGCGCCATCGCCTTCTTGGTGTAGCCGTCTTCCGGCGATGCCGACTGGCCGAAGCCGCGCAGGTCGGGCGCGATCACGGTGTGCTTGTCGGAGAGTTTGGCGATCAGCGGCAGCCACATGTGGCTGGTCTCGGCAAAGCCGTGCAGCAGCACCACCGGATCGCCCTTGCCGGCGACGAGATAATGCAGCTTGACGCCGTTGACGCCGGCGAACTTGCTCTGCGGCGCCTGCGCCAGTGAAGGACTTGAGGACAGCAACGCGATCGACAAGACGGAAACGATGGCACAAAGCGTGCCCAACAAGCGTTGCATTCAAACTTCCTCAGTTCTTCGTTGAAAGAGAAGACTCTTTTTTGACGCGTTTTCTTCACGCGAACCGGTGCCCACTTCGCTTGAAAACGCTTTAGTAGTAGCGCGGGATTTTGCCGTTGTGTGGGGTTTTTCGTTTCGACAGGTCGAACACGACTTCGTCGACGTAACACCAGCCCCAGCCTTCCGGCGGATCGTAGCCTTCGATGATGGGATGGCCGGTGGCGTGAAAGTGGGCGGTCGCGTGCTTGTTCGGGGAATCGTCGCAGCAGCCGACGTGGCCGCAGCTGCGGCAGAGCCGCAAATGCAGCCACGGGCTTCCGATCTTGAGGCACTCTTCGCAGCCGAGCGCGCTCGGCGTGACGTCCTGGATCCCTGCGATATGCGTGCAGCCCTTGGACGCCATCGTGTCACACCTCGGTGGTTTCGGAGAAATGCAGATCGGCGCCGCCGGTGGCGAATTTCGGCACGTCGGCCGCGGTGGCCTTGCCTTCGGGGCTGGCGAAGGCCGCACCAATCGCCGCCATGCTGTCAAAGGACAATATTGCGATCAAATGCAATGGCGATGGCCCGGCGGGGGTCGCGACCGGTCCCTTGGTGACGGTATACTTCCGCAAGCCCGGTAGCTTTTTGGCGAGCGGAATGTGGGTCTCGACATAATATTTGTCGAAGGCGGCGGGATCGGTCGGGGTCTTGTAAAGCACAACGACGTCGGCCAAGGCATTTCTCCCCTTTTGTTATGGTATTGGCAATCGCCAATACCCCGTACTATAGCGCCGGTTTCATGGCATCGGCCAGATAGCCATGCAGCGCCGCCACCACCTGCGCGCCCTCGCCGATCGCGCCGCCGACCCGCTTGACCGAACCCGAGCGCACGTCGCCGACCGCGAACACGCCGGGCACCGAGGTTTCCAGCGGCGGCACCGGACGGCCCTGGTTCTGCTCGGACTGCGCGCCCGTCACCACGAAGCCGCCGCGGTCGAGCGTCACGCCGCAGCCCGCGAGCCAGCCGGTCGCCGGATCGGCGCCGACGAACAAAAACATGTTGCGGATGTCGAAACTGTGGACGTCATCAGGGGCAAAGCGGCTGCGCCAGCGCACCCGCTCCAGCGAACCGTCAACGCCCTCGACCGCCACCACTTCGGTGTTGAACATCAGTTCGATATTGGGCGCGGCCTCGATGCGGTCGATCAGATAGCGCGACATGCTGGCGCCGAGGCCGCCGCCCCGGATCACGAGATAGACCTTTCGCGCGTGCCCGGACAGGAACACCGCGGCCTGCCCCGCGGAATTGCCGCCGCCGACCAGCACCACGTCCTGATCGGCGCACAACCGCGCCTCGATCGGCGAAGCCCAGTACCAGACGCCGCGGCCTTCGAAGGCGGCGAGATTTTCGATTTCCGGCCGGCGATAGCGCGCCCCGCTCGCCACCACGATCGACCGCGCGCGCAGCTCCTGTCCGCATTCGGTCGCCAGTTCAAAGGCGCCGTTGCGATGCGCGCAGTCGAGCGACGTGATCGCGACCGGGATCAGCATCTCGGCGCCGAATTTTTGCGCCTGGGAAAATGCGCGGCCGGCCAGCGCCTGACCGGAAATGCCGGTCGGAAATCCCAGGTAGTTTTCGATGCGGGCGCTGGCGCCGGCCTGCCCGCCATAGGACCGCGCGTCGAATACCGCCACCGACAGGCCCTCAGACGCCGCATAGACCGCGGTGGCAAGGCCGGCCGGGCCACTGCCGACCACGGCGACGTCGTAGAGCTTGTTCTGGGCATGGTTACCGATCATGCCCATCGCCATCGCGAGTTCGGTCTCTGTGGGATTGCACAGCACGGTGCCGTCGGGACAGACCACCAGCGGCAGATCATCGCGCGAGGGCGCGCAGCGCGCGACGATGTCGGCGGCGTCCTTGTCGGTGGCGGGATCGACCAGATGATGCGGTTGCCCGTTGCGGGCGAGAAAATTCTGCAGCCGCGCCATGTCGCCGAGCGACGCCGGACCGATCAGCACCGGGCCGCCGACGCCGCCCTGGATCAGGTTGACCCGGCGCAGGATCAGCGCCCGCATGATGCGCTCGCCGAGATCGGCCTCCGCCACCAGCAGCGCGCGCAGTTTCTCAGGCACGATCAGCAGCGTTTCGACATCGCCCTCGGCGTGCCCGTCAACCAGCGCGACACGGTCGGAAAGCTGGCCGATCTCGGCCAGAAATTGTCCCGGCCCCTGGTCGATGACAGGCGTGACACGGCCGAGGCCATCGCGCTGGGTGATCGTGACATGGCCGGACAGCACCACGAACATGCCGGGACCCGGCTTGCCGGTTTCGAACAGCGCTTCGCCGTGCGTGTAGCTGCGCAACTCGCCGAACCGGCGCATGCGCTCGATTTCGTGCCGCGTCAGCGTCGGAAAGGTCTGCTCGTGACGCGGAAACACAAAGGAAGTTGCGCCGGTCGCCGGACCGGCCGTGGTATCAGCACTCATTTCGCCACCCAAACAAAGAGAATTGCAAAGAAAGCACGCCGCGTGCCATCCGGCGAGCCCGCCGGGCATATCCCGACAGCTACTGGCCCGGCGCTTTTCCGTCTGCGTCATCTAGGGAGGCATCGGCGCGTTCGGAAGATGCGCGATCGTCGCGACCCCTCGCCTGCGACTTGCGCCGCTTGAGATTTTCGCGCAGCGCTGCTTTCAGGCGATCCTGTCGCAAATCTTTCGCACCCGCGCCGGTCTTCTCACGTTTGACTTGGTCTTCCTTCATGCGCGCCTGTTAAAAACGCCGTTGATCCGCGCCGCCCGGCCGATGTGACCGGCCGGCACCGCTGTCGGGCGACCATAATGGGTTTCAACGCCCCGCGGTACCGGCACCCGGACGGCCCGGGCCACGATTCGGGGGCTGACGGCCCGAAACACCGCCGCCGACGGCCACCGGGAAGCGGATCGCGCCCGCCACCGGTACTCGGCATCCTTTTTTGCCCATTTTGGGCCATTCCCGACCCCGCCGCGTGCTTGCGCCAGAGGGGTCCTTGTGGCAAGAACCGCCCGCCTGTGGGGGCCTTTAGGGCCGATTCCCGATACCGGCATGCTGCCGTAGCTCAGTGGTAGAGCACTCCATTGGTAATGGAGAGGTCGACAGTTCAATCCTGTCTGGCAGCACCATTTTCCAAGGCGAGATCAGCGTTAGTCTGGAAGCGCCGTCGCCTTCTTTTCCGTTCCCGTTTCCTGATACGTTCTCATGCCGCTTCAGGTACTGGCCTGTTTCGATCGCGGGTGACCTAGTTTGAGTTTCAGAACGGCTCTAAAAATCCTGGAACTTGAACAGAAGCTCCGCGAGATCGACGAGTAAGGCGCCTCGGTTGGTGGAACTCATGTCTTCCACGGTGAAACTACGGGGCGACGACTCGCCTATCCGATAAGGAAGTCTTGATCCCTTACTGTTTAAACATGAGGATCATCATCATGGTTGGTGATGACCTCAACTGAAAAGCCGCCCTATTCTCACAAGGGCGGCTTTTCTTTTGCCGCCGGCATGGGTGCGCTTTAGCCCACGCCTTCAGCCGACGAAGTAAGGCCTCGGTGGGCGGCCCCGTCATCTAAATCTAAGCCCCGGCCCGCTCCCTCAACTGCTCAAATTCGCCGGAACGATAGGCAGCGCCGCCCGGCGTGATGATTTCGACGTTCAGGCATCCGTCGGAAATCAGCTCGGAAGCTTTCTTGATGGCCGCGGGTACGGAGTCAACGTGCAGCGTGACAGTTCCAGATGTATCGAGCGCAGTTATATAAAATTTCATGGACGCTCCTCGACCCTGAATGGCCTGCCGTTCTGACCCAACGGCTAGCCGCGTCAAGCGGCACATTTTCGAACAGCAACCTATCCCCGGACGCGCCAGAGCGACTTTTCCCCGTCGATTGTGAACCAGACCAATCAATGCCGATACCACATCCCAGGACACCGTTTTCGCTCCAGGAGAGCTCATGAACCGCACGCAAACGAGATTCTGGAGCGCGCTTGCCGCCGCCATGACACTCCTGAGTTACTCGGCCGCTGCCGAGCCCTGCTATGATCTGCGAGACCCCGACGCCAGGATCGCGGCCTGTACGCAGGGCATCAATTCGGGGAAATTGACGGCACCCCAGCAGGCGATCGGCTACAGCAACCGGGGCGTCGCCTATCGCCAGAAGGGCGACGGCGACCGCGCCATTGCCGACTTCAACGAGGCGATCCGGCTCGATCCGACCTTCGCCGCCCCCTTCTACAATCGGGGTCTCGCCTACCGCGACAAACGCGAACCCGACCGCGCCATCGCCGACTATGACGAGGCGATCCGGCTCGGTCTCAAGGACAGCGATATCTTCAACAGCCGGGGAATCGCCTGGTTCGACAAGGGCGACAACGATCGCGCCATCGCCGACTTCACCGAGTCGATCCGGCTCAATCCGAAGGACGCCACGACCTTCAGCAATCGGGGCGCCGCCTACCACGAGAAGGGCGACAACGACCACGCCGTCGCCGACTACAGCGCGGCGATCCGGCTCAATCCCACGGACGCCGCGACCTTCTTCAAGCGAGGCAAAGCCTACGGCGACAAGGACGACAACGACCGCGCCATCGCCGACTACAGCGAGGCGATCCGGCTCGATCCCAAGGACGCCACGGCCTTGTTCAACCGAGGTAGCGCCTACAGCGACAAGGGCGACAACGACCGCGCCATCGCCGACTACAGCGAGGCGATCCGGCTCAATCCCAGGGACGCCACGACCTTCAACAATCGAGGCATCGCCTATAGCGACAAGGGCGACAACGACCGCGCCATCGCCGACTTCGCCGAGGCGGTCCGGCTCGATCCCAAATATACCAACGCCTTCAACAACCGCGGGCGCATCTATAACGAGAAGGGCGACACCGACCGCGCCATCGCCGACTACAGCGAAGCGATCCGGATCGATCCCACCTTCGCCGTCGCCTTCAGCAACCGGGGTAGCGCCTATAGCGACAAGGGCGACAATGACCGCGCCATCGCCGACTACAGCGAGGCGATCCGGCTCGATCCCAAACGCGTCAAGGCCATCTACAATCGAGGCATCGCCTGGCTCGAAACCGGCGACAGCGACCGCGCCATCGCCGACTTTACCGAAACGATCCGGCTCGACCCCAAGGACGCCGATGGCTTCAGCAGCCGGGCGCTCGCTTATCGCGCCAAGGGCGACAACGACCGCGCCATTGCCGACTTCAACGAGGCGATCCGGCTCAATCCGAAATCCGCCAAGGCCTACTTTGCGCGCGGGCGCTTGTATCTGTTTGCCGGCGCGCTCGAAAAGGCGCTGACCGACCTCAACCAGGCCAGCGCGCAGGCACCGAAAGATGCCTATGTCGCGCTGTGGGCCGACATCGCCGGTCAGCGCAACAAGCTCCCGAGCCGTCTGGCGCAGACCAGTTCGAAGATCGACATGACGGTCTGGCCGGCGCCGGTGATCAAATTGTTCACGAACCAGATGACGACCGCGGCTGTCCTTGCCGCGGCGGACGATCCGGACGCCGCCAAGAAGATGGGCCAGATCTGCGAGGCGAATTTCTACAGCGGCGAGCTTTCGCTGGCCAAAGGGTCGAAGGACGAAGCCATTCGACTGTTGCGCCTGGCGGCAAGTGATTGCCCGCACGGCTTTACCGAGTGGGACGCCGCCAATGCCGAACTGAAGACGCTTGGCGTCGTCCCGTGAACAGGTTTCGCTCAGCCGCCAACATTATCGGCCGGTCACGCCAGCGGCGCGGCCGGACGGGGCGTATCGTGGGCCGCTGCGGACCGCGGCACGCAAAAAAAGCCGCGGCAAGCGTCGGGAAGACAACCGGAATGAAGACGCAATTGACCTTCACCACCGCTTTCGCAGTTCCGGCGCCGAACAGGAAACTGTATCCCGGCCACTTAACGACAGACGTAGGCCCCGTTCACCAGGACCCGGACGCAAGCCGGCGCCCCGACTACCGCGCCGCCTACCACCGCGCCTCCCACCACCGCTCGCCGTGTCGTTCGACGCGCAACGCCAGCGACGCTTACGGGGGTCAACGGCCGCCCGACGCGCGCTTGCGCGCTTTCTACCGTCAGCGAGAGACCGTCATTCTGCGACCAGCCAATCGAACCGGAAACCCCGCAGACAACGACGGCAGCGGCCAAAACGACTTGCTTCCATGTCATGGCAATCTCCTTTTCAGGTAACCATCAACTCCCAAAGGACTACGCTCCGGCCTGGCCGCCGCCGTCGCGCTTGCTGTCGCCGCCGCCCTGCTCACAACCGCAGCCCGCGCCTTCGGCTGACGAAGCAAGGCCCCTCGGTTGGCGGCCTCTCTATCTAGGCCCCGACCCGTTCCTTCAGCTGCTCAAATTCGCCGGAACGATAGGCCGCGCCGCCCGGCGTGATGATTTCGACGTTCAGGCATCCGTCGGAAATCAGCTCGGAAGCTTTCTTGATCGCTGCGGGTACGGAGTCACGGTGCAGCGTGACAGTTCCAGATGTATCGAGCGCAGTTATATAAAATTTCATGGACGCTCCTCGACCCTGAATGGCCTGCCATTCTGACCCAACGGGTAGCCGCGTCAAGCGTCACATTTTCGGACAGCGCCCCTATCCCCCGGACGCGCGAGCGCGACTTTTTCCTCCCGAAGGTGAACCAGACCAATCAATGCCGATACCACATCCCAGGATACCGATTTCGTTCCAGGAGACCGCATGAACCGCAGGCAAACGAGATTTTGGGGCGCGCTTGCCGCCGCGATGACGTTCGCGAGTTATTCGGCCGCCGCCGAGCTGAAGGCGCTTGGCGCAGTTCCCTGAACAGGCTTCGCTCAGCCGCGACCGTTGCCGGGCAGACTAGCACCTTTTTGCACTTCAGGATTTGAGCGCCACGTGTGCGAACGCCTTCACCAGCGAGCCTTCCAGCTTACCGCCCATGTCGCAGAGGATCTGGTAGGCGGTATGCCGGGGCGTCGGCGCGCGGTATGGCCGCGCCTCGATCAGCGCGGCGAAGATGTCCGAGATCGTCAACAACCGCACCAGATCGGAAATCTGCGGCGCCGTCAGTCCGTCCGGATAGCCGGAACCGTCGAGATATTCGTGGTGGTGCCGCACGCCATCGAGGATCTCCGGCGTCATGCCGGCAACATCCTTCAAGAGGTCATACCCGATCTCGGGATGACGCCGCATGATCGCATCTTCGGCCGGATCGAGGTGTCCCGGCTTGTCCAGGATTGACAGGGGAATGCGGGCCTTCCCGATATCGTGGAGGGTGGCGGCTATCCCGAGCCGCGCGACGTCCGCGCTGTTGAATCCGATCTCGAGCCCAAAGCCCGCGGCGACTCCCGTTACCAGGAGACAGTGCTGAAAGGTACCTTCGTGATAGCGGCGCACCTCGTCGAGCCACGTAACAAGCCCGTCCCGCTTGACGCGATCGACGATTTGCGCGGTGGCATGTTCGGCATCCAGGATGTTTATCGGCCTACCGTTGCGCAGGGCCGAAAACATCGAAGCGAACGCCGCCGAGGGGCTGTCGCCCCCGGATGACGGCGCCTCGGCATCGCGCTGCGCCGCCTTCTCCGCGTCTTCGATCTGCGCGAGCTTGTAAGCGGCTTCCTTGGCGCGGGAAATCACCACCGTCGCGCCGAGCGCGTAGGCTTGCGCCACCATCGAGGGGACCTGATTATGGACGACAAACAGCTTTTCCGAACTGCTGCTCATCTGCTGCAATGTGAGCCTGACCTGCTCGACACGAACCATCTGGCGCAGGTCAACGTCCACCATCAGCACGCCGCGCGCACTGGCCTGGGCGCTGTCGTTTCCCAATAGCCGGGGAACGACGTTGTACTGCGGCTCGAGCATGGCGCGGACGGCCGGCAATTTCGTCGGTTCGTCCGTGATGAAATAGACGAGCATATCAATACTCCGACGCACGTTCGAAGCGGCGGCCCCTTGAGGCCAAAACCTTAATAAGGCCCCCCATGCACCGAGGGTCGGCAACCTAGCCAAAGCCCGAAATCGAGGCCGGGGCCAAATTGCCGCGGCATTGCAATTATTCCGGAACAGAAGGTTCAATTATACACATCAACACTACTCATCCGTTAAATTGCGGCTCCGTACAACGACGACCCTGCCGGGCCCGGGCACACCCGGGCTCGCGCCCTCGCCGGCACGCAAGCGGAACGGCCGGCCCGCGAGGACACGCGAATTTCAGTTGAACGGGGATCGGCACGTCCGCAACAATGCCGCCAACGGGAGACAGCGATGCGCGGAAAATTCTCGCACCGGCCTTTGGCAAAATCTGCAGGTTGGTCCTGCCGCGGATTGATGCCGCGCCTGCCGGGCCTGATCGCCTGCCTGCTCGCGTCCGTTCCGGCGTTTGCCCAGGACGATCTCGCCGGCGCGCCGTCAAAACTCGCTTTGCAGGTGACGACCGCCTCGCTCGGCGAGACCTGCCGCCGCGTCGAAACGACGGATCCGGCGTCGCTGACCTCGGTTTCGCTGCATCGGACCTTTCACGACGATTTCGACACCCATCCGCTGGCCGGTGACCGATGGGCGTCGCACTACGCCGGCGGCGCCTCATGGCCGGAAGCGCGATACTGGGGCGGCGAAGGCTCCGACTTCAGGCGAAAGGACACCTGGAACGGCGAGCAGCAGATCTATGTCGACCCGCGCTACGGCGGCCGCGAAACCACGCCGCTGGGGCTGGACCCGTTCCGGGTGCGCGACGGCGTGCTCTCGATCGTTGCCAGCCGTACGCCGGCCGCGCTCAAGCCGGTGCTCTTCAACAACGAATACATCTCGGGCATTCTGACCACCCAGAGCCGCTTCTCGCAGAAATACGGCTATTTCGAAATCCGCTCGAAGATACCGGTCGGGATCGGGGTGTGGCCGGCATTCTGGCTGCTCGCCGACGACGGCGGCTGGCCGCCGGAGATCGACGTGCTGGAAGGCCGCGGACCGAAGCGCGACAACCTGGTGATGACGACGCATTGGCGGGTGCCGGACACGCAGCGCGTGTTTTCCTGCGGCTTCGACTTCGCGGTCGCGGACACGACGACCGCCTTCCATAATTACGGCGTGCTGTGGCAGCCGGATCGCATCACCTATTTCATCGACCGCAAACCGGCGTCCGAGATCAAGGTCCCGGTCGGGTTCGACGATCCCATGTACATGATCGTGAATCTGGCGATGGGTTCAAATCATTTTCCGGGCGTGGGATTCGTCGACGGCCAGTCGCCTGTTATGGTCGAATTCCAGATCGACAGGATTTCCGCCTATCAGATCGACCAGCATTGACCGAGGGCACGATGCCGAAGAAATTCTCGCGCCGCCAGTTCGGGAAGCTTGCGGGCCTTTCCGCACTCGGCGCGGCGGCGACGCCGGCTGACGCGGCCGACGGCGCACCGACACCCGCGGCGGATCCGCACGCTCCGGCGCGTTTCCCTGGGGATTTTCTATGGGGTACCGCCACCTCGGCCTATCAGATCGAGGGCGCCGTCAACGAGGACGGCCGCGGCCGCTCGATCTGGGACACGTTTGCGCACACGCCCGGCAGAATCGAGGATCACACCACCGCCGACCGCGCCAACGATCACTATCACCGCTACAAGGAAGACGTCGGGCTGATCAAATCGCTCGGGGTCAAGGCCTACCGGTTCTCGATCGCCTGGCCGCGGGTATTTCCCGACGGCACCGGTGCGCCCAACCCCAAGGGCCTCGACTTCTACAACCGCCTGGTCGACGAACTGCTCGCCAACGGCATCGAGCCGTTCGCTACGCTGTATCACTGGGACCTGCCGCAGGCACTGGAGGACCGGGTCGGCGGCTGGCGATCCAGCGACACTTCGAAGGCGTTCGCGGATTACGCGGGCTATGTCGCCGAGCGCCTCAGCGACCGCGTCAAGAATATCTTCACGCTCAACGAGGCCGGACGTTTCCTGAACTTCGGCTATGGCTGGGGCATCGACGCGCCCGGCCTGAAACTGCCCGCGGCCGAATTGAACCAGGCGCGGCATCACGTCGTGCTGGCGCACGGATTAGCGGTGCAGGCGATCCGCGCTCACGCGCGTGCCGGCACCAAGGTCGGTCCCGCCGAGAACATCGCAGCCTGCGTGCCCGCGTTCGACACGCCGGACAACGTCCGCGCCGCCGAAATGGCGACGCGCGAACTGAATGCGGGCCTGCTAGGGGTGATGCTGGAGGGCAAATACACCGACGGCTTCCTCGAATATTCCGGCAAGGACGCCCCGAAATTCACGCCTGAGGAATTGAAGATCATCGGCGCCAGGAACGACTTCGTCGGCCTCAACATCTACGCGCCGCAATTCTACATCGCCGCTTCCGACCAGAAGCCCGGCTGGAAAGTACTGCCGTTCCCGGCCTCGTTCCCGCACATGAATTCGGAATGGCTGCGGATCGGCCCCGAGGTGATCTACTGGGCGCCGCGGCTGGCGGCGAAGGTCTGGAACATCGACAACCTCTATATCAGCGAGAACGGCACCTCCTCGGAAGACAAGCTTGCCCCCGACGGCCAGGTCTACGATCTCGATCGCATCATGTTCCTGCGCAACTATCTGCGGCAATTGCAGCGCGCGACCGCCGAGGGCGTGCCGGTTCGCGGTTATTTCCTGTGGAGCCTGATGGACAATTTCGAATGGATCTTCGGCTTCGAAAAGCGTTTTGGGATCTATCACGTCGACTTCGAAACTCAGGTCCGGACCGCAAAACTCAGTGCGGCCTTTTATCGTGAGGTCGTGGCGCGAAACGCGATCGGCGCCTGAGTATCAGCACCTGAGTACAAGCCATCACGTCAGTCGTTGGCCGCGAGTTGAGCGATCGAACGTGTTTTGGCATCGGTCGCCACAGTCGTGGCGGGTTCGTGCGCGAGTTTCCGGGATGATTCGTGACTGACGAAGACGCCTGCCGCCGTGACCATCAGCACAACGTAAAGCGCGAACATACCGCCGACGCGCCGCCAGGAGATCTGGCGATCGTCGGGTGTCAGACTTTGGATGAGCGAGCGCATGGTTGCCTCCTCGGGAAACGAATGCAGTGCGTATAGGCCTCTCCCCGCCCGCTGTGTGTGACCCACTTCACAGAGACCATTCGAGACGGAGAAACCCGTGACCGGCCCGGAATTGAAGGAACTTCGCGAACATCTCGGGGAGGCCATCGGCCAGAAGCTGACGCACGCCGACATGGCTAAACTCTGCGGACTTCCGCCCGAGGGCGCCGACACCATCCGCAAATGGGAGGTGTCAGGTCCGAACGGGCCGGTGGCGGAGTTGCTGCGAATCCTGGCGATGGCCAGCGACCATTATCCGATCCTCGAAATGTTCAACGTGTTCGACCGCCACGACGTCGCGGTGAAGGACCGCCCCGCCCGCCGGCAGGCTTTTCGCGAACAGATGCGCGGCGACGTACGGCGGCGCATTGCCTAAGCAAGGCTCGGCTTAAGCAAAGCTTACCGGATGGCCTTGGGGGCCCCTCGGAAATTAAGCCTTTCTTCAGCTTTGATTAGGCCCCTGTTAAGTACAAAAAACGTTTATCCGCCAATGGGTTGGGTTGCCAATCGCTGTGGCCGGCAAGTGACAGCATTTTATTCAAAAGCAGTCTATCTGCGGGGCCATGGACGGCGCCCGCACGCGGCGTCTCCGATCCAATTTTTGGGGAGACACAGACCATGAAGAAGTTCCTGCTCGCTACCGTTGCCCTCGCAGCGTTCGCCGCACCGGCCCTCGGCGCCGATCTCGGCGCCCGCCCCTATAACTATAACAAGGCGCCGGTCTATGCCGCGCCGCTCTACAACTGGACCGGCTTCTATATCGGCGGCCACATCGGCGGCGCCTTCGCCGGCAGCAACAACTTCAACGGCCTGGTGCTGAGCGACTACAGCGCCCGCTTCCTCGGCGGCGTGCAGGCCGGCGCCGACTACCAGTTCGCGCCGAACTGGGTACTGGGCGCGGAAGGCCAGTACAGCTGGCTCGGCGGCAACTACGTCAACGCGGTGTTCCCGAACGGCGCCGTCTACAACAACAACCAGCGCGGACTTGGCTCGATCACCGGCCGCGTCGGCTACACCTGGGGTCCGGGCCTGCTCTATGTCAAAGGCGGCTACGCCTATTCGGACAACCGCGACACCCTGACCTTCGCGGGCGCTCCGGTCGCCTTCACGCTGGATAAGAACCACAGCAATGGCTACACGGTCGGCGCCGGCCTCGAATACATGTTCGCCCCGAACTGGTCGGCCAAAGCCGAGTACATGTACTACGACTTCGGCAGCACCCGCTTCGTGACGCCGGGCGTGCTGGCGCCGTTCGGCAGCTGGCGCAACGACGAGCACACGTTGAAGGCCGGCATCAACTACCGCTTCAACCTCGGCGGCCCGGTGGTCGCCCGCTACTGATCGCATTCAGCGAGAGGCTGCATCAGAGCTTGCGCAAGAGATGACGAAAGGCCGGCTTTGATGCCGGCCTTTTTGCTGTCAGGGGTTTTTCCGGTTCGCGGAAAAACCTGTCGGCTCAGCCCTTAGCGCCGAAAAGTCGCAAAAACGCCCATGGTTTTCCGGAGTTGTTAACCGGGTACCTCGATACTGTCGCGCGAGGAAACATCCCAAGGTAGCGTAAACGGGGCGGCGGACACATGGCGTTTCGGTTCAAGGTCGGCAAATTCAGGCTCAAGGGTTTCAGCTTTCCGCGGCTCGGCGTCAGGGGCAGTCTTTTCGTCGCCTTCGCCGTCATCGCCGGCATGGCGATCGTGATCAGCGCCGGCGCCGGCCTCGAGCTCGGGCGTCTCGGGGTGACCATGGTCGATCTGAGCGGCCGGGACATCCCGCGTCTCGCCGCCAGCCTGCAGCTGTCGGCCCAGAGCGCCAGCCTCGCCAGCCAGGGCCCGGCGCTGTTGGACTCGAAGACCGAGGAGCTGCTCAACGAACGCGCCAAGAAGATCAAGGAGACCCAGGCGGTCACGCTGGCAAAGCTCGGCGAGATCACCGAGCTCGGCGCCGACAAGAACGTGGTCGCCGCGTTGACCGAAACCATCAAGAACATCGAAGACATGGTCAAGAGCCTCGGCTCGGCCGCGCGCGAACGGCTGGAAGCCGGCGCCCAGCATGACAAGCTCTATGAGGCGGTGCGCAAAGCGCAGGCGGATTTCCTCGCCGCCGGCGGCCCCGCGATGATCAATGCCCAGACCCAGCTCAACGGCATCTTCGGCGCCGGCGACTTCTCTCAGGACGAAGCCAGCAAGGCGCAGACAACGCTCGACCACATCAGCGACGTCGTCAGCGGCGGCAACCGGATGGCGTTCGGCCTGATCGCGGCACTCTCGGCCACCAGCAGCGATACGCTCGAAGCGATCGAGAAGGAATTCCGCACCGCGCAGGAGCGCGTGAAGAAAAATCTCGATGCCCTGCCCAAGAACTCGGCCACGACAGCCGTCCGCAACACCACCACGGCGCTCGCGGCGCTCGGCGACGGCAAGACCGGCGTGTTCAAGATCCGCCAGAAGGAGCTGGACGCGACCGATTACGGCCAGACCATCCTCGAGGAGACCCGCAAGCTCAATGTCGGCCTCGGTATCAGCGTGCAGCAACTGGTCGACGGCGTGCGCAAGGAAACCGACACCTCGACCTGGCAGGCGCGTCAGGAGATTTCGCTCGCGACCATGGTCATGCTCGGGGCCGGCGGGCTGACGCTGGTCGGCTCGATCCTGTTCGTCTGGCTCTATGTCGGCCGCAGCATCCTGCGGCGGCTGCGCAGTCTGCAGCGTTCGATGCAGTCGCTGTCGAGCGGCGACCTCGAATCCGAAATCTACAAGAGCCACCAGCACGACGAAATCGCTGAAATGGCAGACTCGCTGCACGTGTTCCGCGAGAGCATGATCCAGAGCCGCGCGCTCGCCGCCGACCAGGACCAAGACCGCGCCGCCAAAAGCGAGCGTGCTTCCCGCATGGAGGCGCAGATCGTCGCGTTCGAAACCACCGTCCGCACCGCGCTCGACAGCCTGCAGTCGGCCGCGG
>JAIEPP010000074.1 GCA_019748335.1 Xanthobacteraceae bacterium | reverse complement strand
TGGGTCAGGAATGCATCGAGCGAATCGAAGCCGGGCCGCAAGATGCCTTCAACATGGTCGACGGTGTGAAACAATTTCGAATAGGTTTCGATCTGCCGCCTCGCCAGAACCTTGATCGTCCCGGGCACGCAGACCCGCGCCTTGTCGTTGCGGTCGACATCGGTGCACATGTTGAGTTCGAATTCGTCTTTTTCCGAATTCAGCAATTGCCGGATCTGCTCGGCATCGCCGATGGCGTCGGCACCGCGCGCGATGGTGCCGGAGATCGGACAGGTTTCGACCCGCCGTCCGTCGGATCGTACGAACATTTCCGGCGAGGCCGACACCAGGAATTCGCCGTCGCCGAGATTCATCAGCGCGCCATAGGGCGACGGGTTGATCCGGCACAGCCGCTGGAACACTTCCGCAGGCGAACGTTCGCACGGCTCGGCGAAGAGTTGCCCCGGCACCGCCTCGAACAGATCGCCGCGCGCGAATGCCGCGCGCGCGACCTCGACGGTGGCCTGATATTCGCCGGGCGCGTGATCGGTAAAACCTTGCCGCGGCGTCTGGGAGTAAGGGCTTTCCCGGGTTTCGCGCGGCAGGCCCTGGGTCGATTTTCCATTCCAGCTAAAATCGTAGCTCAGCACCACGCCACGGCCGGTAGCACGATCATAGGCCAGGATCCGATCCGGCACATACAGCACGATGTCGCGCTGGTCGCTTTCGCGCGCGCGCTTCTGCACGAGGTCCTCGATCTGGAACACGAGGTCGTAGGCAAAGGCGCCGAACAGGCCGAGCATCGGGTCGTCGTTGGCCGACAACGCAGACACGAGATCGCGCACCAGCGACATCACGCTGGCGCGGCGGGTGCGCTGATCTTCGTCGACCGGCGCCGCGCCGCGGACGATGTGGCCGGCCAGCCGTGTCGGGGTCTTCTCCGAGATGACGACGCAGGGCTCGCGCAGCGCGTCGCCGAGAAAGGCGATCAGCACCTCACCGCGCGCATTCAGCGCCGTCAGCGAGAAATCGGCGCCAAAGGTTTCCAGCACCAGCGGCGGATCGGAAAAGCCGAGATCGAAACTTTCATAGCGGCCCGGCACCGTGGTGCCGGAGGACAGCACGACGCCGCGGCAGCGATCGAGCAGATCGATCAGGTCGTCGAGCCGCTTGGCATTGCCGGTGAACTGCTCGACCGCCCGCGTCACGACGAGGCCGCCGCGGGTGCGGTATTCGCTGTGCTCCGGCAGGGAAAAGGCTGTCCTGTTCATGTGATCCTCTTACGAAACTTGGGGAGGGAGCGCCACACAGGACAAACGAAGGGCAAATGGATAAACCGTCGCTCGCACCGCGCGGCGACCTTCGACGATTTGAGAAAATGAAATCGCACCGGCCACCTCTTTAAGAGGTGCGCCACCAAAGACGGGATGGGCTGATAACGGTGTTCATGAGGCCTAAACACCATCCGCCGGGCGCCCTGTCAAGGGACGGCCGGCAGGGACTTGGCGGACGGACGGCAGGCCTGCCGCCCATCTTTTGGGGTTTGAAAGGGCGAAAATACGCGTAGGATTCAGGTCCAGCAGCGGCGGGCAAACCACGCGGAACAATGGGGAGGCAAGGCATGGCGATCCAGGGGCTGGGATATGCCGGGTTCGGGTCTGACAACCTCGACGACTGGCGGCAGTTCGGGACCGGCCTCGTCGGCTTGCAGGCGGTCGAACGCGGCAATTCGCTGCTGGCGTTCCGGATGGATGACCGCAAACAGCGCATCGTCATCGACCGCGCGATGGGCGACGGGACGCGTTTCTTCGGCTGGGAGGTGGCAGACGCCACAGCAATGGACGCGCTGGCGGCCCGGCTGGAACAGGCCGGTGTCGCTGTGATGGCCGAGCCGCAGACGCTGGCCGATGCCCGGCGCGTCCGCCGCCTGATTTCGTTCCGCGACCCCGCCGGCAACCGGCTCGAGGCGTTTTACGGCGCCGAGATCGACGACACGCCGTTCAGCCCGGGCCGTTCGATCTCGGGCTTTCGGACCGGCCCGCTCGGGCTCGGCCACGCCGTGCTGACGGTCGAACACATCGATCCCATGATGGCGTTCTATGTCGGCGTGCTCGGCTTCGGGCTTTCCGATTACATCGAAAAGCCGTTCCGCGCCTATTTCTTCCACGTCAACGCGCGGCATCACAGCCTGGCGCTGATCGAGACCGGCAGGAATGGCATGCATCATTTGATGGTCGAGTTGTTTTCGCTCGACGACGTCGGCCAGGCTTACGACGTCGCGCTGACCCAGGACGATCGCATCGGCGTCACGCTCGGCCGCCACACCAACGATTTCATGACCTCGTTCTACGCCAAGACGCCGTCGTCCTTCATGATCGAATGCGGCTGGGGCGGCCGCGAGATCGATCCCGCGACCTGGCAGCCGGTCGAAATGCATGACGGCCCGAGCCTGTGGGGCCATGAGCGGGTCTGGCTGCCGGAGAAAGACCGCGCGGTGGCGCGCGAGATGCGGATGCACGCCGCCGCCTCCGGCCTGCGCGCGCCGGTGCAGGTGATGGAAGGCAATTACAAGCTAATGTCGGGAACGTGCGCCTGGTGGGACGGGGTCAAGCAGGGCAATGAGTAGTCACTGTCCTTCCTGAGGTACGATAATTCCAGCTTGCGAAAGCAATCGAAGGGTCGATTCGACTTCCCTTACTAGACGCTCGTCCCCGAAATAGCTGGGATCCTGCGCACGCACAGCGGGATCAGCTACGTAGAAGCCAAGATCGCAAACCAGTTCATCAAGAATATCGAGCACGTCATGTCGGATCGAGCGTCGGACAACGACCCCGATCCCGTGATAGTATCGTTCAAACTCTTTCACCACCTCTTTGCGAGAGGATGACTCGCGCAAAATGTTGGTGAGCAACCCAAGTATCTTATCCATCGGATTCACGAGCCCTCTCCAGTTCATCCGCAGTCGGCGCGTCCCGGCGCCCATGGCGCACATGGATGACGAACAATTCGTTCTGTCGCACCTTATGATAGACGAGATAGGGATAGCGCGCGGTTGGAAAAACGCGAACGCTGGGGATATCGGTCTCGCGCCCGAGGGAAGGATATCGGGCCAATAGCAGGCTTGTGATGCGGATTTGCGCGACGACGGCGGTCGCCGCCCGACGATTGTGTTGTGCAATGTATTCATGGATATCGACGATGTCGGCGTAGGCTTGCGGCGAAAAGCGAAGCCTCACAGGCCGCACTTTTTCCAGAGATCGGCCATGTCTTCATCGCTCACATATTCGCCCCGATCTGCTTCGGCGAGGCCTTGAAGCACGGCCGCGCGATGCGATTCAGGCACGATAAACGGCTCGCTTCCGAAGGCAGCGATCTGTTCCAATATCTCAGCGACATGCGCGTGCCGGCCTTCCGGGAGCCGTCGTACCTTCTCAATGGCGTCTTCGAGAACTTTGGTCATGGGCATGATCGTATCATAAATGAGTGGCTGAGCGCGAGACACCTACCGATAACACCCCTGCTCGATCTCTTCGATCAGGCTCCGCGCCTTTGGCTGCCAGCCGAGTTCTCGCCGCGCGTGCTTCGCCCGCACCCGGCTGTTCGAAGCCATCGTATCCTCGGCGGTCCCCTCGCCCCATTCGGCGGCGGCTTCCTGCATCGACATCGCCGCCGGCGGCCCAGCAAAGCCCAGCATGCGGTTGATGGCCTCGCACAGCTCACGCATCGAATTCTCGCCGTTCTCGGCGAAATAGAACGCGCCCGCCGGCGCCTTCTCGATGGCGAGCGCATAGAGCGTGACGAGATCGTCGATATGCACGTTCGACCAGATGTTCTCGCCGGGTCCGGCGTGAGCGGCGTTGCCGCGCTTTTTGGCGAGGCGGATCAGCAGCGGCACCTGCACGCTGTCCCTCCCCGCGCCGCGCCCGATGCCATAAATCAGGCTCGGACAGATGATGACGGGGCGACAGCCCTTGTCGCGATAGGAAAGGATGAGTTCGTTCAGCGCCGCCCGTGGCACACGCGCGGGCGATGGCGTGAATGGCGTGTCTTCATTGAACACCGCGTCCGAGCGCTGGCCCTTGGACCGCGTGCCGATGACGCTCGAACCCGATGTGTGGATGAAGGGCCTGCCACTTCCCGCCAGCGCATCGAGCAGTACTACGGCTGCACCTTTGTGATCGGCGCTCGCCGCATTGACAACGACATCAGCGGCTTTCGCTGCCTGCGTAAGCACCGCCGCGTCATCCAGCGTTCCCATCACCGGCTCGATACCGAAGGCGCGAACCGCATCGGCCTTTTCCGGCGAGCGCACCAGCCCCGTGACCTGATGGCCGGCAGCCGCGAGCTGCGCGGCAACCGATCCACCGATATAGCCGGACGCGCCGGTGCAGAAGACCTTCATCGCCCTCGCCATCCGTCGATCACAACCCGCAACTCATCCGAGATGCTTTTTGAAAAAATCCGTCGCCCGGCCCCAGGCAAGCTCCGCCGCCTCGCGATCGTGCACGGACTGGCGCTGTTCGTTGACGAAGGCGTGCTCGGCGTCATAGCGAAACAGCTCGAGCGACTTGCCGGCCGCCTTCATCGCCTGCTCAAAACCATCGACCAGCGACGGCGTGCACCAGTCGTCCTTGTTGGCGAAATGGGCCTGCAGCGGAATCTTCACGTCCGCAGGTTTCGCCGCCGCCTCCGGCGGGATGCCGTAGAACACGACGCCCGCGGCAAGTTCGGGCACCTTGACGGCGCCGATGATGGTCACGGCGCCGCCGAGGCAGAAGCCGGTCAGGCCGACCTTGGCGCCGTTCTTGGAAAGATACTGCGCGGCGCCGCGCACGGTCTGGGTGGTGGCGTCCATGAAGTCCAGCGAGTTCATCTCTTTACCGGCCGCATCGGTGTCGTGATACGGCACCACCTTGCCCTTGTAGAGATCGGGCGCCAGCGCGTCGAAGCCCGCCACCGCGAAGCGGTCGCACAGGCCCTTGATCTGGTCGGACAGCCCCCACCATTCCTGGATCACGACCACGCCCGGAGCGTTGCCGCGCGCGGCATTGGCGAGATAGCCGTTGGCGTCCTTGCCGTCCGGGCGCTTGAAGCTGATGCTGGTACCCATGATTTTCCTCCGGGATGTTTCAGGCTGGTTGGCGGCATTTTGTCCGCTGGGCCGCCGGGAAGCAATCGGTGCTTGGCCGGCCTCGCGGACAATTCAAGACAACAAAAAAGCCCCCGCAGGGGCTTTTTACGAATTCGCAGACAATGCCGTGATCAGTGGGCGTTGGCCCAGACCTTCTTCTTGGTGAAGTACAGCAGGCCCGAGAGCAGGATCAGGAACACGAACACCTGCAGGCCCAGCCGCTTGCGCGCTTCCATGTGCGGCTCGGCGGCCCACATCAGGAACGTGGTGACGTCCTTGGCGTACTGCGCAACGGTGGCCGGCGAGCCGTCGTCATAGGTCACCTGGCCGTCGCTGAGCGGCTTCGGCATCTTGATGGCATGGCCGGGGAAATACTTGTTGTAGTAGGCCCCCTCCGGCAGCGTGAAGCCGGCCGGCGGCTTGTCCTCGAAGCCGTTGAGTACCGCAGCGACGTAGTCCGGGCCCTGTTCCTGGTACTGGGTGAAGAAGTCGATGATGAACATCGGGAAGCCGCGCTTGTATGAACGCGCCTTGGTGATCAGCGACAGGTCCGGCGGATAGGCGCCGCCATTGGCCGCGCGACCCGCCTGCTCGTTCGGGAATGGCGACGGGAAATAGTCGGCGGGCCGGCCCGGCCGCTCGAACATGTCGCCGGCGTCGTTCGGGCCATCCTTGACCTTGTAGTCGGCCGCGAACGCCGCGGCCTGCGCCACCGAATAACCGGGGCCACCGGCTTCGGCGAGGTTGCGGAAGGCGATGTAGGACAGGCCGTGGCAGGCCGAACAGACTTCCTTGTAGACCTTCAGGCCGCGCTGCAGGGAGCCGCGGTCGAACTTGCCCATGGGACCTGCGAACGACCACTTCTGGGCAGGCGGCGAGTCCGAATGCTCCTCGGCGCGGGCATTCTGCACGCTGCCGGCGAACACGCTGCCGGCGACGACCAACGCGATCGCGATCGATGCCACCACCTTGCCGCCCGACTTCGCCAGCACGTCTTCGGCGATCGAATTCGGCACCGGACGCGGCTTCTCGATCCGGCTCAACAGCGGCAGCAGGATCAGGAAGTAGGCGAAGTAGCAGAAGGTCAGGATACGGCCGGCGATCACATAGATGCCTTCCGGCGGCTGGGCGCCGAGGTAGCCGAGCAGCACGCAGACCACGACGAAGATCCAGAAGAACTGCTTGGCCAGCGGACGGTATTTCGACGAACGGGTTTTGGCGTTGTCGAGCCAGGGCAGGAATGCCAGCACCACGATCGCGCCGAACATGCCGACGACGCCGGCGAGCTTGTTCGGGATCGAACGCAGGATCGCGTAGAACGGCAGGTAATACCATTCCGGCACGATGTGCGCGGGCGTCACGCCGGGATTCGCCGGGATGTAGTTGTCGGCGTCGCCGAGATAGTTCGGCATGTAGAAGATGAACCAGGCGAAGAACAGCATGAAGCAGGAGACGCCGAACGCATCCTTGATGGTGGCGTAGGGCGTGAAAGGCACGGTGTCCTTTTCGGTCTTCGCCTCGACGCCGGCCGGATTGTTCTGGCCTGCGACGTGCAGCGCCCAGATGTGCAGCACGACCACGCCGGCGATCACGAACGGCAGCAGGTAGTGCAGCGAGAAGAAGCGGTTCAGCGTCGGGTTGCCGACCGAATAGCCGCCCCAAAGCAAGGTCACGATGCTCTCGCCGAAATACGGCACGGCCGAGAACAGGTTGGTGATGACGGTAGCGCCCCAGAAGCTCATCTGGCCCCACGGCAGCACGTAACCCATGAAGCCCGTGGCCATCATCAGGAGGTAGATGATGACGCCGAGGATCCAGAGCACCTCGCGCGGCTCCTTGTACGACCCGTAATAGAGCCCGCGGAACATGTGGATGTAGACGGCGAGGAAGAACATCGAGGCGCCGCTGGCGTGGATGTTGCGCAGCAGCCAGCCGTAATTGACGTCGCGGACCAGGAGTTCGACCGACTTGAAGGCGAGATCGGCATGCGGCGTGTAGTGCATCGCCAGGATCACGCCGGTCAGGATCTGCACGCCCAGCATCATCGAAAGGATGGCGCCGAAGGTCCACCAGTAGTTCAGGTTACGCGGCGTCGGATACGCCACGAACGAGGAATGCATGAGTCCCAGAATCGGGAGGCGCCGTTCGATCCACTTCAAGGCGGGATTGGTCGGCTGAAAATCGGATGGTCCGCTCATTGATGCGATCCTGAGGAAGTAAGACGACGCGACGGGTTAAGGGGCCTCGGACGGATGTCCGAGCCCTTAGCCGATCTGGATTTTGCTATCGGAAACGAATGTGTAGGGCGGTACCGGCAAATTGGCGGGCGCCGGTCCCTGGCGAATACGCCCCGAGGAATCGTACTGCGAACCGTGGCAGGGGCAGAAGAAGCCGTCGTAATTACCCTCATGGGCGATCGGGATGCAGCCGAGATGGGTGCAGATGCCGATCACGACCAGCCACTGGTCGTGGCCTTCCTTGACCCGCGATTGATCGGTGGCCGGATCGGGCAGGCTCGCCACAGGCACACTGCGGGCCTCGTCGATCTGCTTCTTGGTACGGTGGCTGATGTAGATCGGCTTGCCGCGCCAGAACACCTTGATGTCCTGTCCTTCGGCGATCGGCGCCAGATCGACCTCGATCGGCGCGCCGGCCGCGATGGTCGAGGCGTCCGGGTTCATCTGGGAAACCAGCGGCCACACGGTGGCGGCTGCGCCGACGGCGGCGACGGCTCCCGTTGCAACAAAAAGGAAATCACGGCGTGTCGGATGGTCCGCCGAAGACGCTGTCGTCACGATTCCAAGCCCTTTCTCATCTGCAGCCAGCGGAACCGCCCCCGAGACGCCGAAAGCGCATCCGGAAGAGGCTGCCGGCGCCCGCGGCCCCCGCGGCGGCAGAACGACCGCTTTATCCCCGCCGAACAGGGGGAACATGCAGTCCAGAATCGTTCTATTGGCACCCTTGCCGGACGAGCGCAAGCCCGCTATCGGCTGACAACGGTGCAATGCACTAAATCCGCGCCGGCCGTGATTTATTCGCGACATTTCATCCGGACTTCACAAGCCGCCACACCATGCACCTCGCCCTCTATCAGCCTGATATTCCCCAGAACACCGGGACGATTCTGCGCCTGTGCGCGTGCCTGGACGTCGCCGCTCACATCATTGAGCCGGCCGGGTTTCCGGTGTCCGACCGGCATTTCCGCCGGGCGGGAATGGACTATCTCGACCAGGTGTCCATTACCCGCCATGACTCATGGTCAAAATTCGAGCAATGGCGTAACGAGGCGGGCCTGCGGCTGGTCCTGTTTACGACCAAGGGGGCCGGTTCCTATCTGGATTACCGCTACGGCCGGGACGACGTCCTGCTGTTCGGGCGGGAATCCGCCGGGGTTCCCGACGAGGTCGCCGGCGTCGCCGATGCGCGGCTGGTGATCCCGATCAGGCCGGACTTGCGCTCGCTCAATGTGGCCATGGCGGCCGCCATGGCATTGGGCGAGGCGCTGCGGCAGACCGGTTCCGCGATCGAGCGCTAGGACGGTTCAAGGAGAGACGGTGAGTTACGCGGTCAAAGAGATTTTCCTGACGCTGCAGGGCGAAGGCGCGCATGCCGGCCGTGCCGCGGTATTTTGCCGTTTTTCCGGCTGCAACCTGTGGAGCGGCCGTGAGCAGGACCGCGCCACCGCCACCTGCCGGTTCTGCGACACCGACTTTGTCGGCACCGATGGCACGCTGGGCGGCCGCTACGCTTCCGCCGACGAACTCGCCGACACCATCGCCGCGCAATGGACCGGCGACAATACCAACCGTTACGTCGTGCTGACCGGCGGCGAGCCCCTACTCCAGGTCGACACGCCGTTCATCGACGCGCTGCATGCGCGCGGCTTTGCGATCGGCATCGAGACCAACGGCACCATCGAGCCGCCCGATGGCATGGACTGGGTCTGCGTCAGCCCGAAGGCGGGCAGCACCCTGGTGGTACGCCGCGGACATGAATTGAAACTGGTCTATCCGCAGGCGGATGCGCCGCCTGAGGATTTCGCGGGCCTTGCCTTCGAGCGTTTCTCGCTGCAGCCGATGGATGGGCCGGATGTCATCGAAAACACCGCACGCACGGTGGACTATTGCCTGCGGCATCCGCAATGGCGGCTCAGCCTGCAGACGCACAAGACACTCGGCATCAGATAGGATTTTGGGCTTTTACGATGTGGGAATTGACGAAATCGTTTCGCTTCGAGGCCGCGCACTCGCTGAAGGGGACGACCTTTGGCGCGGCCAGCGAGGAAATCCATGGCCACTCGTTTCGCGCTGAGGTCAGCGTGCGCGGCACGCCCGATCCCGCAACCGGCATGGTGCTCGATCTCGGGCTGCTCGAACGCAGCATGGCCGAGGTGCAGAAGACGCTGGATCACAAGCTTCTGAACAAGGTCGAGTCGCTCGGCATGCCGACGCTGGAAAATATCTCGCGCTTCATCTGGGAGCGGGTGCAGCATGCCGGCAAGATCACCCGGGTCAGCGTTCACCGCGACAGTTGCAACGAGAGCTGCAGTTACTTCGGGCCGCAGGGTTAGTTTCACAACCGTCATTGCGAGGAGCGCCAGCGACGAAGCAATCCAGTTTCCTCGACGTTTCTGGATTGCTTCGCTACGCTCGCAACGACGGCAGGATACGGATCGACAACATGGATTTGCACGTCATCGAGGATCGCAAAACGCGGGCGCGGGCCTGGTTCGAGGCGTTGCGCAACGACCTCTGCGCCGCCTTCGAACGGCTGGAGGACGACGCGCCCGCCTCGCTCTACCCGGGTGAGGCCGGGCGTTTCGAGCGCACGCGGTGGGACCGCACCGACCACAGCGGGAAGCCCGGCGGCGGCGGCGTGATGTCGATGATGCGCGGGCGGCTGTTCGAAAAGGTCGGCGTACACTGTTCCACCGTGCACGGCGAATTCGCCCCGGAGTTCCGCGCGCAGATTCCGGGCGCGGCCGACGATCCGAGGTTCTGGGCATCGGGCATTTCGCTGATCGCGCATCTGCACAATCCGCACGTGCCGGCGGTGCACATGAACACCCGCTTCGTCGTTACCACCAAGGCGTGGTTCGGCGGCGGAGCCGACCTGACGCCGGTTCTCGACCGGCGGCGCACCCAGCAAGACCCGGATACGACGGCCTTTCATCAGGCGATGAAAGAAGCCTGCACCGGACCGAACGGCGTTGCCGATTACGACAAATACAAGAAATGGTGCGACGAATATTTCTACCTGCCGCATCGCAAGGAAGCCCGCGGCGTCGGCGGCATCTTCTACGACTGGCACGACTCCGGCGACTGGGATGCCGACCTCGACTTTACCCGGGACGTCGGCCGTGCCTTCCTGAAAATCTATCCGGAACTGGTGCGGCGCAATTTCGCGCAGCCCTGGGACAAGGCCGACCGCGAAGAGCAGCTGATCCGGCGCGGCCGCTATGTCGAGTTCAACCTGCTCTACGACCGCGGCACGATCTTTGGCCTCAAGACCGGCGGCAACGTCGATTCGATTCTGTCGTCGATGCCACCGGAAGTGAAATGGCCTTAATCACCTGTCATGACCGAGCGCTAGAATGGGATTCGCGTCATGCAAATCCCAAAAATTCCAGGAGCAGGTCATGGAACTGAAACCAGGCGATGTCGTCATTCTGAAATCCGGCGGCCATCCGCTGAGCGTGGTCGAGGTCAGCGAGACCACCGCTGCGTGCGTGTGGATGGGCAACGAGGGCGATCTGTTTCGCGAGACGCTGCCGCTGGCCGTGCTCGAGCTCGCGGAACCCGACGCGTCCGAGGATGAGGAAGACGACGAGGAAGATGAAGAAGACGAAGACGAGGATGATGAGGAAGAAGACGAGGACGAAGACAAGAAAAAGAAGAAGTAACGACCCTGATGTCGCCGGGCATTCACCTTGCCCGGTGACATCGTTCGGCGGAATTGGACCCGGCGCGCCGGATTTGATATGCGCGGGGACCCGGCCGCCCCCTCCCCTTGTCCATGCGTCCGGTCATGAATTGGCTTGGTGACAAATGGCCTGGAGACAAATGGTCTGGCGAGCATGACGAAACTGCCCCGCGCGATGCTGATCGACATGGATGACACCATCCTGTCGGCCTATGGCCGCCCCGAAATCGCCTGGAACCAGATCGCCGCCGAGTTCGCCGACGAATACGGGCCGCTGTCACCGCAACAGGTTGCGAGCGCCGTGCTCACTTCCGCGCGCAAATTCTGGTCGGCCGCCGGGGCCGAATGGCGGCTGAAGCTGGACGAAGCCCGGCGCATCGTCGTCGCAGACGGATTTGCAGCGCTTGGCGCCGGCGGCCACGCCTTGCCGCCGGATCTGGCAGCAAGGCTCGCCAACCGCTTCACCAGCTTTCGCGAAGAGGCGATGTTCGTGTTCCCCGGCGCGCATGACGCCATCGACGCGCTGAAGGCGCGCGGGGTCAAGCTGGCGCTGGTGACCAACGGCGCCGCCGAGACCCAGCGCGCCAAGGTCGAGCGCTTCGAGCTGACCCACCGCTTCGACCACATCCAGATCGAAGGCGAGCACGGCTTCGGCAAGCCGGAAGATCGCGCCTATCTGCACGCCATGCAGGCGCTCGGCGTCACCGCGCAAGACACCTGGATGATCGGCGACAATCTGGAATGGGAAGTCGTGGCGCCACAGCGCCTCGGCATTTTCGCGATCTGGATCGACGTGCATGGCGAAGGGCTGCCGGTGGAGTCCTCCGTCAAGCCCGACCGCATCATCCGTTCGCTGACGGAACTGGTACCGGCCGAGCAGGCTTAGAGCTTCCACCGACTGTGAACCAGTTCATAGCGCGCAGGTAAATAATCCTGGATCGTGAAACTTCGCGCTGCGTACACGGCTGGGAGTCCGGCTATGCCCAACGACGACACGGTCAAACCGCCGGCCTCCGAACCCGACAGCCTGAGGACAGGACCCGGACGTTACTTCAACCTCATGAATACCATCATCGGGCTTCCCATTGTCACGATCCTGGGCGGCCTGGTCGCGAGCTACATTCAATATTCCATCGCCTACCAGGAGAAAATCGCCTCGCGCGGTGCAGAAGAACTGAAGGCAGCATCGGAAACCTTCAACGATATTTCGAAGAAATTTGCTGAAGCGCAGACGCTTCAACAAATGCTTTTGTCCGATTTTTCGACCGCGATCGACAGCAATGCGGACAGCAGCGAGCATACTCTGGCCGCCAAGCACGCTCGAAGTATTTTCCCGACCTATGAAAAGGTCTCGAACGCCTTGCTCGGAGCGGCCGACGTCATGGCATATGATGCTGAACGCTACATCGATTGGGCAAGCGACCTGGCGAGCGGCTCTGAAAACAAGCGTCCGTACTCGGATCCAATAACGCACGGAAACCTTAGATTTTCCGACTTCGATTGCGAATATCACGTCCCGTATTTTTCTGGTCCTTCCGCCTCGGGGACGAACACATGCCTAAGCGGCAACACCGACCAAGCTCGTGATCCGCCATCCCCCGTTGCAAGGATCTGCCCTCGAAAGAAAAGCAATGACGCGTCACCCATCCTGATTGATTGGTACAGCGAAAAACACGAGGTAATAACCATGCATTATTGCTTCCAGGCCCTGCATGATCGATTGATGAAAGTGCGCTTCTGGGCTTCGCAGGAAGAGACGAGTTCCGAAGCAAAGGCAGCCTTTCAGGCCGAGCGTGAGCAGATGCAGAGCGCGATCGACCACCAATCCCTGCGGCTCACTGCCTTCATGTCTCTGGGATTGTTCAGAATAGACAGTATTCAACTGAGGTATCGACCCATCAGTTTCGAATGTCAGATTCCCTTTTTCAAACCTTCTCATGGATGCCGCCCGGTCACGCTGGCGCCCTAGACGCACATCAACTGACACCACAGATGCACGTCCGCCTACCTCGCCGGCGAGGCGGCCACTTACCATACCGGCCGCAACGCCGACGAGATCATCACCAGGCCACCGGTGATCACGGCGGCATCGAGGATCGCGGTGTGAATATGCACCGGCATGCGCTCGACAAAGGTTTTTGCCAGGAACGCGCCAGGGATCGCGACGGCGCCGATCAGCAGCGCGAAGGCGAGCACCTGCGCCGTGACCACGCCGGCCAGACCGAATACTGAAATCTTGACGACGCTGGTCGCGAGCGAAATCACCGCGTCGGTGGCGATCACGGCGGCACCTTCGAGGCCCGCCGCCATCAGCAATGACAGCAGGATCACGCCGGAGCCGGAGGTGCCGCCGACCACGAGGCCGTAGCCCACCGCGCTCGCCGCCAGTCCGGCATCGCCGATCCGGATATCGCGGCGTTTGGCGAGACGCCGCAGCGGCACGCTCAGGATCAGCATGCTGCCGATCACCACCGCGGCGCCGGCACCGCTCAGCCGCGTATAGCCGTAGGCGCCGAGCGCCGTCGTGAGGATGGCCGCCGATACCACGATCAGCGCCCGGCGACGGTCCGCATAACGGATATAGGCCACGAAGCGGCTGAGATTGGTGAAGATCGAGGAGATCGCGATGATCGGCACCACCGGTTCGGCGCCGATCAGCGGCACCAGCACCAGCGGCATCAGCGCGCCGGTGCCATAACCCGCGAGGCCGCCGATGACGGAGGCAAACAGCGCGACGCCCGCAACCAGCAGCAGTTGAGCCACCGAGATGTCGGCGAAGCCGGAAACAATATTCACAACCGATGATCGCGATTGAAACGCGTGACGGTCTGGTCGGCAATCGCGGCAAGCGCCGCCGGCTCCAGCGGGAAGTCCGCCGCCAGCCAGCCGTCTTCCGCGAGCGTCAGCACGTGGCCGAGCGCCGGCCCTTCGGCAATGCCGCGGGAAATGAAATCGGCCGCCTTCAGCGGAAATTTCGGCGCGCTCCAGCGCTGCGGCAGGCTGGCGAATTCGCGCCAATAATTCGCGTCATGACGTCCGCTCGAACGCGCCCATGCCAGCATCAAACGGTCGCGATACTGTTCCTCGCCGAGCCGGTAGAGCCGCTGCCGCGCCCTCGCCTCATCCATGCCGGTGAGCCGCCACCAGCGGTGGCCCATGGAATCCAGCGCCTTGGCTTCCGCGTTGGAAAGACGTAACCGCGCGGCGACACGCTTGGCATCCTCGGTCACGGCCACCGTCAACGCCGCCAGCCGGCGCACCGCGTTTGGCGTCAGCCCCAGCGCCCGCTCGGCCGAAATCATCGCCGCGAACGGCCCGGTATAGGTGACGCCGCCGACGATCGCCAGCAGCAGGCCGGCATCCGCCATCGCGGTGACCGCACCCTCGGCACCATCAGCGACCAGCAGCTTGAGCATCTCCATGCGGAGGCGTTCGGCAGACAGGCTCGAAAGTCCGCCGCGGCCGCCGATGCAGGCGAGATAACCGGCGCGATCGGGCTCACTCGCGCCATAGGCGGCATGGATACGGAAAAACCTGAGGATGCGCAGATAATCCTCGGCGATCCGCTGGTGGGCATCGCCGATGAAGCGCACGCGCCTGGCCGCGATGTCGGCAAGCCCGCCAACGTGATCGTGCACGACGCCCCCGGCATCGACCGAAAGCCCGTTGATGGTGAAGTCGCGCCGCTCGGCGTCACGGACCCAGTCGCGGCCGAACGCGACCTTGGCCTTGCGGCCATAGGTTTCGGTATCCTCGCGCAGGGTCGTGACCTCGAACGGCAGCGCGTCGACCACCAGCGTTACGGTGCCGTGCGCGATGCCGGTCGGCACCGACTTGATGCCGGCGGCCTTGGCGCGGCGGACCACCTCGTCGGGCAGCGCGGTGGTTGCGATATCGATCTCGCCGATCGGGATTCCCATCAACGCGTTGCGGACGGCGCCGCCGACCACGCGGGTTTCCTCGCCATTGCCGTTCAGCAGCGCAAGCACGCGCGCGGCCGGACCGGCCCCGCGCCAGGGCACATCGTCAGGCACCCGCACTTCGCTCATTTCTCTGCTCCGGGAACGAACTTGCCGTTCTCGATGTGGGCGGGAATGTATGTCGAATCCGGCGGCGCACCGGAGAAATGCGCCAGCAGCACGAAGCTGACCACGACCAGCAGCAGCGATCCCAGCACCAGCTTGGCGATCAGATGCGCCGGCCAGGACGACGACGCCAGCACGCCGGAACGGGTGGCAATCAGGAACATGGCATAGACCGCGAACGGGATCAGGAAAATTCCGACTTCGGTCAATACCGGACGGATCATGAGAGATAAATCCGCTCATACAGGACGCGCAGGATGCCCGCGGTCGCGCCCCAGATGTAACGCTCGGCGTACGGCATGGCGTAGTAGGAACGCTCGATGCCGCGGAATTCCTTGTTGTGGATCTGGTGGTTTTCCGGATTCATCAGGAACGCCAGCGGCACCTCGAAGGCGTCGACCACTTCGCCCTCGTTGATATCGAGCGTGAAGCCCGGTTTGACCCGCGCCACCGTCGGCAGGATGCGAAACCCGAACGCCGTTCCATAGAGATCGAGATAGCCGACCGGCTCGATGAAGTCGCGCTTGAGGCCGACTTCCTCCATGGCTTCGCGCAAGGCGGCATCCATTGGCGAAGCGTCGGTGGCGTCGATCTTGCCGCCGGGAAACGAAATCTGGCCGGCATGGCTCGACAGATGCGGCGAGCGCTGCGTCAGCAACACGGTCGGCTCGGGATGATCGACCACCGGGATCAGCACGGCCGCGGGCCGCACCGGCTGCTCGCGCGCGACGATCTCGAGCATGCGATCGTTGCCGCTGTCGCCGGTCTTTGGAATGATGTTGGGATCTACCAGGCCGGGCGGCACCTCGAAGTTCAGCCGCGCCGCGCTGCGCGCGAAAAATTCGGCCGAGCCGATCGTGGCCGCTTCCATCTGCTTCAGCATCGGCTCGTTCAAAGCGCGTCCCTCACCTGCTTCGCATCCGCCATCGCAAAGAACGCGCCGCCGGAATAGACCCCGAACATCGGTTCGCCATCGACCACCCGCTCTTCCCCCATGTCAACCAGATCGTAATAGAGCGCGCGGGTGACCTTGGCCCAGAGGTCAGCGCGGACGTGAAGATAGGGCGTCAGCCCGCCATCGGCCGCGACGGCGAATCGCAGGCGATGTCCATCATCGCACGGCACCCAGTCGTCGACATTGGTGCGGAAGCGCAACAGCCGGCCGCGATCGCCGGCCTCGCTCTGCATCTCGACCGCCATGAACGGCGCGTCGTCGACGCGGATGCCGACCTTCTCCACCGGGGTCACGAGAAAGTGCTTGCCGTCCTCGCGCTTCAGGATGGTCGAAAACAGCCGCACCAGCGCCGGCCGTCCGATCGGCGTGCCCATGTAGAACCAGGTCCCGTCGGAAGCGATTCGCATGTCGAGGTCGCCGCAGAACGGCGGATTCCACAAATGCACCGGCGGCAGCCCTTTTCCGGCCGCCGTGGCATTGACGGCTTCCCGCGCGGCGACAGTGAGCCCCTCAAGTTTGTTGCCTTCAGGCATACTTTCTTGGGGCTTCTCGCCGCTGGTTTGCCCTTGCTTCGCCATTGTTTGCCCTGACTTTGAATAGCCTCGATCTGGCACGATTGGTGCAAGTCTTCGGTATCGTTCCCGGATGATTTGCGCCCGTAATATTCCGGGTCAAGTCGCCACAACGTGATGCCGTTAATACCCCGAAATACCGATAATGTGGGGATAGTTTAATTGAACGAATACATGGCCTTTGCATAGGTTTAGCATGAGGTTCGTGGCATGACGACGCAACCGGCGGTGTCATGAGGCGGTTAAGTTCTGGATCCGTTAAGGAGAGAGTCATGGCCAGCGCAGACGGTGTCGAGAAACTCGAGGACGCGATCGTCCGTTCGGCCGAACAGGTCGCCGGCCAGATCCGCGCCGCCAAGGAGGCGATCTCCACCGTCATCTTCGGTCAGGACCGGGTGATCGAAAACACCCTGGTGACGATCCTGTCCGGCGGTCACGCGCTGCTGATCGGGGTTCCCGGGCTCGCCAAGACCAAGCTGGTCGAAACGCTCGGCATTACGCTGGGCCTCGACGCCAAGCGCATCCAGTTCACGCCGGACCTGATGCCGTCGGATATTCTGGGCGCCGAGGTGCTGGACGAAAGCAATTCCGGCAAGCGTTCGTTCCGCTTCATCGCCGGCCCGGTGTTCGCGCAGCTTCTGATGGCCGACGAAATCAACCGCGCCAGCCCGCGCACCCAGTCGGCGTTGCTGCAAGCCATGCAGGAACAGCACATCACAGTTGCAGGCGCGCGCCACGATCTGCCCAAGCCGTTCCACGTGCTCGCCACGCAAAACCCGCTGGAGCAGGAAGGCACCTATCCGCTGCCGGAAGCCCAGCTCGACCGCTTCCTGATGGAGATCGACGTCGATTATCCCGATCGCGACGCCGAGCGCCGCATCCTGTTCGAGACCACCGGCGCGGAACAGACGCTCGCCAAGGCATCGATGAACGCGGAGATCCTGATCGCCGCGCAACGGCTGGTGCGCCGCCTGCCGGTCGGTGACAGCGTGGTCGAGGCCATCCTCTCGCTGGTACGCGCCGCGCGTCCCAATCCCGACGCAGACAGCGAAAAGCTGATCGCCTGGGGACCGGGTCCGCGCGCCAGCCAGTCGCTGATGCTGGCGGTCCGCGCCCGCGCGCTGCTCGACGGCCGCCTCGCGCCCTCGATCGACGACGTGCTCGATCTCGCCGAACCCGTTCTCAAGCACCGCATGGCGCTGACCTTCTCGGCGCGCGCCGAGGGCCGCACCATTCCCGACGTGATCAAGCAGTTGAAGACGCGGATCGGTTGATGGCCGCAGAGACCAGGCACGAAGCTGGGGAGCAAAGGGAGCTTTTAGCGATCCGACGTGCCGATGGCGAAAGCCGAACGCTCGCCGCATCGCTGCCCCGTCTCGTGCTTGAAGCCCGCCGCATCGCCGCCAACGTCATTCACGGCCTGCACGGCCGGCGCCGGGCCGGCGCCGGTGAAAGTTTCTGGCAATACCGCCGCTTCGTTTCCGGCGAGCCGTCGCAGAACGTCGACTGGCGCCGCTCGGCGCGCGACGATCATCTTTATGTCCGCGAGCAGGAATGGGAAGCCGCGCACACGGTATGGCTGTGGCCGGACCGCTCGCCGTCGATGGCCTTTGCCTCCAAGACGGCGCGCGACAGCAAGCTGGAGCGTGGCCTGATCGTGACCTTTGCGCTGGCCGAACTGCTGGTGGCCGGCGGCGAACGCGTCGGCATTCCCGGCTTGATGAATCCAACCTCCAGCCGCAACGTGATCGACAAGATGGCGCAGGCGATGCTGCACGACGATGCGGCGCGCTTGAGCCTGCCGCCGTCCTTTGTGCCGTCGGCGCTGGCCGAAATCGTCGTGCTCTCCGACTTCTGGTCGCCGATGCCTGAAATCAGGACCACGCTGGCCGGCCTGTCGGCTTCAGGCGCACACGGCACGCTGGTCCAGATCGTCGATCCCGCCGAAGAAACCTTTCCCTATTCCGGCCGGGTCGAGTTCGTCGAACCTGAAAGCGGCGGCGTCATAACCGCGGGCCGCGCCGAGAGCTGGGCGCAGGATTACGTCGCGCGCGTGGCACTGCATCGCGACGAAATTCGCAGCGAGACCAACAAGCTCGACTGGCTGTTCTCGACCCACACCACCAGCCGTTCCGCCGCGGAACTGCTGCTGTTCCTGCATTCGGGGATGATGGTGAACAAGGGCGGCGCGCGATCCACTGTGAAGGCGGGACGAAGCGCATGATCGCAGGGCTCCCCCTCACCTTTGCCGAACCGTTTCTGCTGCTGGGCCTGTTGAGCCTGCCGGTGCTGTGGTGGTTGCTGCGCGTGATGCCGCCGCGGCCGCGCCGAATCGAGTTTCCGCCGACGCGGCTGTTGTTCGACATCAAGCCCAAGGAAGAAACCCCGTCACGGACGCCGTGGTGGCTGACGGCGTTGCGCCTGATGGCCGCGGCGCTGGTCATTCTCGCCGCCGCGGGTCCGATCTGGAATCCGCAGACCGGCGTCGGCGGCAGCAAGGCGCCGCTGCTGATCCTGCTCGACGACGGCTGGAGTGCGGCTTCGAGCTGGGACACCCGGATCAAGGCCGCCGACGAGCTGATCGCCAATGCCGAAAATGACCGCCGCGGCATCGCACTGGTTCCGTTGTCCGAACCGGCGCGCGACATCACGCTGATGCCCGGCGGGAACGCGCGGGTCGCGTTGCGCCAGCTGACGCCAAAGCCTTATTCGATCGAGCGCGTCGAAACGCTCGCTTCGATCGAGCGGTTTCTCAAAGCCACCGGCGATGCCGAAATCGCCTGGCTCTCCGACGGCATCGACACCGGGCGCGGCACCGAGTTTCTCGAAGGCCTCGGCAAGACCATCGGCGATCGCAAGCTGACGGTGTTCGAGGGCGGCGCGTCCCCGGCGCTGGCGCTGGTCGCCGCCGAAAACGCCGCGGCCAAGATGACGGTGAAGGTGCTGCGCGCCACCAGCGGCAATGCCGCGGGCGTGGTGCGTGCGCTCGACGCCAAGGGCTCGCCGATCGGCGAGGCGCGGTTTGCATTCGGCTCACAGGACCGCGAGACCGAAGCCGCATTCGATCTGCCGGTCGAACTGCGCAACGACATCGCGCGGCTGGAAATCTCCGGCGAGCGATCGGCCGGCGCGGTGCAGTTGCTCGACAAGCGATGGCGGCGGCGCGCCATCGGCGTCGTCACCGGCGCCACCAGCGATACCGCGCAGCCGCTATTGGCCTCCACCTTCTATCTCACCCGCGCGCTGTCGCCGTTCGCCGACGTACGGCTCGGTGATCGCGGCGCGCCGCAACAGGTGATCGCGCAATTCCTCGATCAACGGCTGCCGATGATCGTGCTGGCCGATGTCGGCACGCTGTCGCCTGAAATCCGCGAACGGCTCAACGCCTGGATCGATCAGGGCGGCGTGCTGGTGCGTTTCGCCGGACCGCGTCTGGCGCAGGCCGATGACGATCTGGTGCCGGTGAAACTGCGCCGCGGCGGCCGCACGCTCGGCGGCAGCCTGACCTGGGAAAAACCGCAGCATCTGGCATCGTTCGCCGCCGACGGCCCGTTCGCGGGGCTTGCTGTGCCTAAGGACATCACCATCAGCCGGCAGGTGCTCGCCGAGCCCGACGCCGTGCTCGTGACCAAGAGCTGGGCGTCGCTGGAAGACGGCACGCCGCTGGTCACCGGCGAACATCGCGGCAAGGGCGTTGTCAGCCTGTTCCATGACGGCGCCGACTCGCGCTGGTCGGACCTGCCGATGTCCGGCACCTTCGTGGAAATGCTGCGGCGGCTGGTCGACATGTCCGGCTATACCTCCAAGCCCGGCGCCGGCGTCGCCAGCGAAGCGACCAGTGTCGAGACCGTGGCGCCGCTGCGCACGCTCGACGGCTTCGGCGCGTTCGGACCGCCGCCCTCGACGGCCAAGCCGATGCCGGCCGACTACTGCGACCGCGCCACACCGGATCATCCACCCGGCTTCTACGGCTCCGCCGAAGGTC
>JAIEPP010000333.1 GCA_019748335.1 Xanthobacteraceae bacterium | reverse complement strand
GAAGCGTCGCCCGGTCTCAAGATGATCGCCGCTAACCGCCTGCAATGGCTCGACGGTCAGATGGCCGACGGCCGGAAATATCTCTGCGGCGAGCGGTTCACGATGGCCGATATTTTGCTCTATTGCTGGCTCGCATTCGCCGGCAAGGTCGGCCAGCCGCTCGATGCCGCCAATGCCAACATCGCGGCGTGGATGGCGCGGGTTGCCGAGCGTCCTTCGGCGAAGGCGTAGGCGCTTGCCGTCATTCCGGGGCGTGCGTAGCACGAGCCCGGAATCCATAACCACGATCTGGAGTATGGATTCCGCGCCTGCGCCAAGAGGCGCATCCCGGAATGACAAGATCCCTAAATCACTACCGGCGCATCCGGCAGTTCGTTGACACCGCCGCCATGTCTCGGGAAATGCGCCGTCAACGCGCGCGACACCGCCTCGATGCCCTTGATCGCGCCGGCTTCGAAATTCTGTGCCTTGAAATCCACCTCCATCGCGCGGCAGATTTTCTCCCAGCCGGCGGTACCGACCTTGGCGTCGATGCCGCGGTCGGCGATGATCTCGACGTCGCGGTCGGCGAGCAACAGATAGATCAGCACACCGTTATTGTGTGCGGTATCCCAGATCCGCAATTGACCGAACAGATCGAGCGCGCGCTCCCGCGCCGGCTGATTGCGGAACAGCGGCGCGCCGTCGAGCGCGCCTTCCACCACGAAACGGACCTGCCCGGAATGCGTGGCCTCGCCCGCCTTGATGGCAACCTCGATTGCGGCCAGTACTTTTGCCGGAAAATATCGCTTCTTCCACCAGTGATGGTGGAGAAGATGCTTGCCGATGCGCGCCATGCTCATTTGACCAGCTCTCTCTACCAGCTACCGGACGCGCCGCCGCCGCCGAAACTGCCGCCCCCGCCGCCGCTGTCGCTTGAACCGCTGGAACTGCTCGACCAGTCGCTGCTGCTGCTGCCGCCCGACCAGCCGCTACTGCTGCTGCCCCGGCCTCCGCCCGTGTTGTTTGCGAAATCGCCCAACAGCGCGACGAAGAAAACGATCAGGCCGGCAGCAGCGGAAAGAGGCAGCGATTGAATGAAGAACCATGCCAGAATTCCGACGATGCTGCCGGTCACCACCGCCCCAGCCAGCCTGCCGAGCAAGGTCCGCATGATTCCGCCGACAGCGAAAATTCCGAAAATGACGAAAGGATTGAACGGATCAATGTGTTGCATCAACCAGGACGGCTGCATGCCGCGCGACGGTTCACTCTGTACCGGCGCGGGCAGTTTTTCGCCCTCGACAATGCGGATGATGCGATCGACGCCTGCGGAAATACCGCCGGCAAAATCGCCGCTCCTGAAATGCGGCGTGATGATCTCGTCGATGATGCGCTTGGACGTGACGTCGGTCAGTGCACCTTCGAGGCCATAACCGACCTCGATGCGCAATTTGCGGTCGTTCTTGGCGATCACCAGCAACACGCCGTCGTCGATTTTCTTGCGACCGATCTTCCAGGCTTCCGCCACCCGGAGCGAAAACTGCTCGATCGCCTCGCCGTCCGTGGAAGGCACGATCAGCACCGCGACCTGGCTGCCCTTCCGCGCCTCGAACGCGCGGATGGTCTGGTTCATGGCACTGACGTCGTTGGTGGACAGCGTGCCGGTCAGATCGACCACGCGCCCCACCAGCGGCGGGACCGCGACAGTGGCTTGCGCCGGAAGAACCCAGCCCAACAGCAGCGCAAAGAACAGCGCTTTTGCAGCGTTCATCACGGCGAATCTTTTCCCAATTATTTGCTTTTTTGCCAGTTATTTGCTGGGCGCCGCCGGTGCAGGAATCGGTGTAGGCGTCGGGTTGAAGTCCACCTTCGGCGCGGTTGAAATTGCCTTCTCGTTCTCGACCGAGAAGTTCGGCTTTTCCTTGTAGCCGAACACCATCGCCGTCAGATTGTTCGGGAAGGTGCGGATGCCAACATTGTAATCCTGCACCGACTTGATGTAGCGGTTGCGCGCCACGGTGATGCGGTTCTCGGTGCCTTCGAGTTGCGACATCAGATCTCGAAACAACGTATCGGATTTGAGCTGCGGATAGTTTTCGGTCACGACCAATAGTCGCGACAGCGCGCCGGAAAGTTCACCCTGGGCGGCCTGGAACTTCTGGAATGCGGCGGGATCGTTCAGCACTTCGGGGGTGGCCTGGATGCTGCCCACCTTGGCCCGGGCATTGGTGACGCCGAGCAGCACGTCCTTTTCCTGCTGGGCAAAGCCCTTTACCGAGTTGACGAGGTTGGGCACCAGGTCGGCGCGCCGCTGGTACTGGTTGACCACCTCCGACCAGTTGGCCTTGACCTGTTCGTCGTTGGTCTGGATCGCGTTGTAGCCGCAATTGGTCAGGCTCAGAGTCGCCAGCGCCGCCAGCACGGTCCATAATTTTCGCATCGAAATTCTCCCGGTAAATCTAACGTCAGCATATCAGAACGGTTGCGTTGGGTATGCAGGCCTGAACCCGCTTCCGGTCGATTTTGCGCCCGGCAGCCGTTTCCCGTCCGATGGCTCTTGCCTATCATTCGCCGAAATAACAACATGGCCGGACAAGAAAGAATAAAGGGAGGGCCGGTTGACCGCTTATGAAACCATCGTCGTGGAGCGGCCGGAGCCTGGCATCGCGCGGGTCGTGATGAACCGGCCCGAGGCACGCAACGCACAAAACCTGCAAATGACCTACGATCTCAACGCCGCCTTCGACGCAGCGGTGCAGGACGACGCGGTCAAGGTCATCATCCTCGCCGGCAACGGCCCGCATTTCTCGGCCGGGCATGACCTGCGGCCCGGAGCCAGGAACACCGCTGGCGTTGATTTTCCGCCGGTCGGAAATTGGGGCGGTTTCGCAGAACCCAACGCCCATGGCCGCTTCGCCCGCGAACAGGAGATCTATCTGCAGATCACCCGGCGCTGGCGCAACCTGGCGAAGCCGACGATCGCCGAAGTGCACGGCAAGTGCATTGCCGGCGGACTGATGCTGGCCTGGGCCTGCGACCTGATCGTGGCCAGCGCGGATGCCGAATTCTGCGATCCCGTCGTCACCATGGGCGTCTGCGGCGTCGAATGGTTCGTCCATCCCTGGGAGCTCGGTCCGCGCAAGGCCAAGGAATTGCTGTTCACCGCCGACGCCTGGAGCGCCGAGGAAGCGCACCGGCTCGGGATGGTCAACCACGTCGTGCCGCGGACCGAGCTTTCCTCGTTCGTGATGACGTTGGCGCAGCGGATCGCGGCAAAGCCGGCCTTTGCGCTGAAGCTGACCAAGGAAGCGGTCAATCGCTCGGTCGACGTGATGGGACAGCCCGCCGCGATCGACCAGGCGTTCGCGCTGCACCAGCTCTGCCACGCGCATAATCTGCAGGAATTCGGAATGGTGGTGGATCCTGCCGGCCTGCATCCTTCCGTCAGGAAATCGACACAAGCCCTATAAGAGCAAAGAAGATCAGATGGACCTCACCTTGAGCGACGAGCAGCGGATGCTGCGCGAAAGTGCCGACCGCTTTGTCACCGAGACCTATGACGCCGATCATCGAAAGCGGTCGGCGAACGATCCGCTTGGCTTCAGCGCCGGCATCTGGAAGCAGTTCGCCGATCTCGGCTGGCTTGCACTGCCTATTAGCGAGGAGCATGGCGGACTCGGCGGTGGCGCCATCGAGATCGGCATTTTGATGGAAGCGTTCGGTCGCGGCCTCGTTTCCGAACCATACCTCTCGACCGCCGTGATCGGTGCGGCGCTGATATCAGAATGCGGCAGCGAGGCGCAGAAGCAGGCACTGCTGCCGCGCATCGCTGACGGCTCGCTCTTTCTCGCCTTCGCACACTCGGAACGTCAGGCGCGCTTCGATCTGGCCGATGTCAGGACCACCGCGAAGAAGACGCCGGACGGCTGGCGCCTCGACGGCCACAAGACCGCCGTGCTCGACGGCAACGCCGCCGGACAGATCATCGTTTCGGCGCGCGTCGACGACGGCAGGCTTGGCCTGTTTTTGGTCCCGCACGGCGCGTCCGGCCTCACCTCGCGCGATTTCCCGCGGCTCGGCGGCGGCCGCGCCTGCAACCTCGACCTCAGGGATGTGCGCGTGCCCACAGACGCCCTGCTCGGCGACGGCAGCGATGCATTGCCGGCGATCGAGGCGGTGGTCGATCGCGCGATGGCCGCACTTGGCGCCGAAGCCGTCGGCATCATGCAGACCTTGCTCGACCAGACCCTCGAATACACCAAGATCCGAAAGCAGTTCGGCAAACCGCTGTCCGCCAATCAGGTGATTCGTCACCGCCTCGCCGACATGGCAATGCAATGCGACGAGGCGCGCTCGATGGCGTTGCGCGCAGCTCTGATGGCGGATGCCGAACCGGTCGCGCGCGGCCGCGCTGCTTCCGGCGCCAAGGCCAAGATCGGCAAATGCGCGCGCTACGTCGCCGAGCAATCCGTACAGTTGCATGGCGCAATGGGTGTCACCGAAGAGCTCGACATCGGTTCCTACTTCAAGCGCCTGCTCGCCTTCGACACCCTGTTCGGCGGCAGCGCCCATCATTATCGCCGTTACGCCGCATTGGGCGGCCGTGCCATTCAAGCCTGAATCGGAGCGCACCATGGATCTCACCTTCAACGCCGAAGAGCGCGCTTTCGAGCAGGAAGTACGCGAGTTCATCGCAGCCAACCTCACCCCGGAGATAAAGCGCGCCACCGCGCTGACACCGTCGGTATTTTCAGATCCTGATATCGGCATGGCCTGGCAGCGCGCGCTGCATAAAAAGGGCTGGGGTGCACCGGGCTGGCCGGTGGACCACGGCGGGCCGGACTGGACACCGGCGCAGCGCTGGATCTTTGAAGCCGAATCCGCCCGCGCCGGCGTGCCGAACGTGAATGTCATGGGCGTCAAGATGGTCGGCCCCGTCATCATCGGCTTCGGTTCGCCCGAGCAGAAGAACTACTATCTGCCGAAAATTCTCTCCGGCGAGGACTACTGGTGCCAGGGCTATTCGGAGCCCGGCTCCGGCTCCGATCTCTCGTCCTTGAAGACCCGCGCAGTGCGCGATGGCGACGACTACATCATCAACGGCACAAAAATCTGGACCACGCATGCCCATCACGCCAACCGCATGTTCGCGCTGGTTCGCACCAACGACACTGAACGCCAGCAGGACGGCATCAGCTTCATTCTGATCGACATGAAGAGCCCAGGCATCACGACGCGGCCGATCCTGACCATCGGCGGCGATCACGAGGTCAACCAGGTGTTCTTCGACGACGTCCGCGTTCCCGTCGCCAACCGCGTCGGCGAGGAAGGCAAGGGCTGGACCTACGGCAAGTATCTGCTGGAGTTCGAGCGCGGTTCCGGCATCGCCTCGGCGAAATTGCGCGACGCGCTGAAGACGGTGTCGGACCTCGCTGAATCCGAAGCCACCGGCCGCGCCATCGACGATCCCGACATCGCGGTACGGATGTCGGAGATCGAGGTCGATATCGACACACTGGAAATGACCGAGCTGCGCGTGCTGTCGGCGCTGCAGACCGGCCAAAATCCCGGCGCGGTGTCGTCGCTCTTGAAACTGCGCGTCAGCGAAATCCGCCAGGCGGTGACCCGGCTCGGCGTCGAGGTGATCGGCAATGACGGGCTCTATGTCGAACCGATCCGTCCGCTCTACCGGCTTAACGAAGAACCCGGCATTCCCGAGGAGTTGCTGCCGGTGGTGCCGGAATATCTCAACAGCCGGGCGTATACGATCTTCGGCGGGTCATCGGAGATCCAGCGGGAGATCGTCGCGAAGATGGTGTTGGGGTTGTAACCACTGTCATTCCGGGGCGCGACGAAGTCGCGAGCCTCAGATGCGCAATTGCGCATCGGGGAATCCATAACCACGATCGTGAGTATGGATTCCGGGCTCATCGCTTCGCGATGCCCCGGAATGACGGAGGCTAAGCCACCCCCGCCTTTGCGTCCCTGATCGCTTGCCAGATCTTGGCCGGCGTCAGCGGCGTATTGAGTTGCCGGATGCCGAGTTCGCTGAGCGCGTCCATCACGCCGTTGGTGACGCACGGAGGCCCGCCGATGGCGCCGGATTCGCCGCAGCCTTTCGCTCCCAGCGGATTGGTTTTGCACGGCGCGGAGTCGTCCAGCGTCACGACAATGGGCGGAATGTCGTCGGCACGCGGCACGCAGTAGTCCTGGTAGCTCGCGGTCAGCAACTGGCCTTCCTCGCTGTAGGTGACGCCCTCATAGAGCGCTTGCCCGATGCCTTGCGCGACGCCGCCATGGACCTGGCCGGTCACCAGCATCGGATTGACGGCAACGCCGACGTCGTCGACCGTGGTGTAGCGCACCACCTTGCTGACGCCGGTTTCCGGATCGATCTCGACCTCGCAGATATGCGTGCCGTTCGGCCAGCTCGGACCGTCGACTTCGCCTTCACTGTCGACGGAGAGCTTTGCGCCATCTTCCTTCTTCGCGATCTCGAACAGGCTGATGCGCCTGTCGGTGCCGACCACCGTCAGCCAGCCGTCGCGATATTCGATATCCTCGACCGAAGTCTCCAGCACGTTGGCGGCTTTCTCGCGCGCCTTGGTCATCAGGTCGTTGGTGGAGACCGCGACCGCCGTGCCGCCGACGAACAGCGAGCGCGACCCGACGCTGCCGAAACCGGTAGCGAGATCGGTATCGCCCTGCACCACGTCGATCTTGTCCATGGCGATGCCGAGCGTGTCCGACACCATCTGGGTGTAGGTGGTCTGCAACCCCTGGCCCATCGCCATGGTGCCGGAGTGCAGCACGATGCGGCCTTCCGCCGTCGCGTGCAGGGAGACCTTTTCGGTATGCGCCCGCCCGCCGGTCCATTCGATGTAGCTGGTGAGACCGCGCCCGTAGAGCAGGCCCTTCTTCTTCGCTGCTTTCTTGCGCGCGGTAAAGCCGTTCCAGTCGGCCAAATCTGAGGCGCGCTCCAGCATGTGCGCGAAGGCGCCGGAGTCGTACACCTGCCCGACGGCGTTGGTGTAGGGCAGCTGCGCCGGCTTGATGTAGTTCACCTTGCGAATGGTGCGCGGATCCATGCCGATCTGGCGTGCCGCGGCATCCATCAGCCGCTCGACGATGAAGACGGCTTCCGGCCGCCCGGCGCCGCGATAGGCGCCGACCGGGGCGGTGTTGGTCATGACAGATTTCACTTCGAAGTGCACCAGCGGCAGATCGTAGACGCCGGTCTGCACGAACGGCCCGAGCACCAGTGGAATGATATTGCCCGCGCCGGCGCTGTAGGCGCCGGTGCCGCCGACCGAACGCACGCGATAGGCCTGCACGCGGCCCTTGGCGTCGAGCGCAAACTCGCCGGTCGAGGTCAGATCGCGGCCGTGGGTGCCGCCGACGAACTCGTCGGTGCGGTCGCCGCGCCAGCGAATCTTGCATTCCAGTTTGGTCGCCGCATAAGCGACGATGCCGTCTTCGGGATAGAGGCTGGTCTTCTGGCCAAAGCCGCCGCCGATATCCCCGACCAGCACGCGCACGCTTTCCTTCGGCCGCTTCAGCACGGATTCGGCAAGCAGGTCGCGGGTCGAACCCGGCGTTTGCGTTTGCACATGCAGGATCAGCCGGCCGGTTTTCTTTTCAATCTCGGCGATGGTCGAGCGCGGCTCCATCGCGGAGGGAATCAGCCGCTGGCTGACCAGATCGAGCGAGACTTTATGCGCGGCATTTGCAAATGCTTCTTCCACCTTGGCGGCGTCGCCGTAGCTCATGGCCGCGACGATGTTATCGGGCGCATCGGGCCATACCACGGGCGCGCCCGGCTTGATCGCTTCCGTGGGATCGACCACCGACGGCAGCACTTCGTACTCAACCGTGATCGCCTCGGCCGCGGTCTGCGCCAGCACGCGCGACGTTGCCACCACGGCAGCGACTGCCTCGCCGGCGAAGCGCACGACCTCATGCGCGAGCAGCCGCCGCGGCGGCACCGTCATCGGCTTGCCGTCCGGCCGCTTGAAAATCGCCAGTGTCGGGATGGTGCCGATATCGTCCTTGACCAGATCGGCGCCGGTATAGACCGCCTGGACACCAGGCATCTCGGTCGCGGGTTTGGTATCAATCGAGACGATTTTAGCGTGGGCATGCGGTGAGCGCAGCAGGTACAGCCACAGCGCGCCCTCCTCGGGCTTGTCGTCGATGAACTGCCCCTTCCCGGTGAGCAGTCTCTGGTCTTCCAAACGCTTGACCGGCTTGCCCGCACCAAAACGCATATTGCCGGGAAGAATATTCATCAGTTTGTCCTTCGAGCTTCTTGCAGATTTGGGCGGGTTTTAGCTGGTTTCTCGCGGGAAACAACCAACCGCCGTCATTCCGGGATGGTCCGTCAGGACCAGACCCGGAATCCATAACCACGATCGGGAGTATGGATTTCCGGGCTCGGGGCTTCGCCTCGCCCCGGAATGACGAGAAATGGGGAGATTTCATGCAACTCGCAAGCCAGTTAAGCCACATCCAGCAGGGCCTGTTCGACCACCTTGCGCTGGTTGGCCGTCAGCGCCGCCTGCGGCGGGATGGGGTCGCCAACGGCGTAGCCCTGGATCTCGAGGCCGGCCTTGATGCAGGCCGCGAGATTAAAGCGCGCGAAGGCTTCGTTGATGCGCCACAGTTTGCGCTGAAGCGCCATCGCCTCGTCCCAGCGCGCGGACTTGCAGAGGTTGTAAAGTTCGACGCTCTGCCGCGGAATGATGCAGGCCGGTCCGGCCATCCAGCCGAATCCGCCGATCAGCATCACCGCCGCCGGAATATGCGCCGAGGCCGAGAACACCTTGATGCTGTCGCCGCAGCGATTCATGATCGACAGCAGCCGCCCGGTATTGGTCGAGGCATCCTTGATGTAGCCGATGCGCGGATGCGCCGCGAGGCGTTCGATCACGTCGAGCGTGAGATCCGAGCGCTGGAATTGCGGGTTGGTGTAGATCACCACGGGGATATCGACCGCGTCGGCGATGGCGCGAAAATAGGATTCGATCTGTGCGTCGGCGAGCGGGAAATACGCCTCCAGGATAGCGAGGATGCCGTCGGCGCCGAGCTTCTGGTATTCCTTCGCCTGCGCGACCGCATCCGCCGTCGAGGTCGAGGCGACGCCGGCAATCACCGGCACCCGGCCTTTCGCCGCCTCGATCGTGGTTCGCACCACGTCCGTGCGCTGCGCCTGGCTGAGATAGGCGAACTCGCCGGTCGAACCCAGCGGCGTCAGCCCGTGCACGCCTGATGTGATCAGGTCGTCGCACAGCCGGCCCAGCACCTCGGTACGGATGCTGCCGGTGGGATCAATGGGGGAGACGAGATAAGGATAGACGCCGTGGAAATCAGCCATGGACCGACTTTAGAGCCAGGGCAACACGAAGGTCAAACGCGCCGGAAATGAGAGATGGCTCGGCCTTTACAGCCGAACCATCTCGTTACCACCGTCTACCAGATCACTACCAACCACGGTGATGCACGCCGTAGAAAACCGGTCCGCCGTAATAGACCGGTGCCGGGCCGTAGTAATATCCGGGTCCGTATCCATAGCCATAAGCATCCGCCGCCACCGTTGCTGCGACGGCAGCCGCGGCAATCGCCACACCGGCACCGGCACCGACATGCACCCGGCGGGCGCGGGCTTCCGCCGGCGCGCTTGCGACTGCCGCGAGCGTGGCGACAGTTGCGATCAACATTGCTACCTTTTTCATCCGAAATTCCTCTCCTGAAATCAGCCCACAGACGGAGTTGGGCTGTGAGTTCTCGTTCGTGTCCGCCTGAAAGGGACAATAGGTACGATGGTTCGACAGTTATGTGCGCGACATCACGGACCGCGCCGCGGCCGCCCAATCGCTGAAGCGGCGCCAATCAGTTGCGCTGCCTGATCCAGGCATCGACCAAAGGCAGCGCCCGCGCCTTGAGGTCGGCCGAAATCGCGATCGTCTCCAGCGCCCGCGCCGCCATCACCCGGCCACCTGAGGTCGCCTGAACAGGCGCAAAGGCGGCGAGTTCGGCGGCGTGGCCGCCGTCGCTGAAATTGGTCATGAAGTTAGCGATGAACTGGTCGCGGAATTGCGGACCCTGCTTTGCCAGCAGCGTATCGAAATTCGCCCGCACGAAGTTCCAGGCCAGGCCCGGCTGTTCGCCGGCAGCGGCCACCGCGCTGATCAGGCCGGTGACGATCGTGCCCGGCGCCTCATCGGTCAGGGCCAGCGCCAGCGTGGCGTTCGCCAGCGCCGCGTCGCGCGCGCTGGCGGCGGCGAAATAATAGCGCAGGCGTTCATTGGTCACGGTGCTCTTGCGCGCCAGCGCCAGCAACGTGTCGTAGGTCGCGCGGTCGGCGGTAACGCCGACAATGTGGGTCACCGCATCGCGCAACGCGCCGGGGAGCGAATTCGGATCCTTGAGAAAGCCCGCGAACCGCCGCTTCGCCTCGGCGATGATGTCCTCGTCGCCGAATTCGCCGAGCGCGCGGATCAGGCTGCCGCGCAGCAGCGTGTCGTCATCGTCGCCCGAACCACTGCCCTCCCAGCCGACCCGGTCGAACACCGGGCGCAGCTTCGCCCTCGCGTAGCGCTGCACCGCCGGGCGCTCGGCCCGATCCCGCGAAAGGCGGTTGAGCGTGTTGAACACGCCGATCACCTGTTCCCAGACCGGGCGGCGATCGTCGGCGCCAATCGTCTCGACCAAAGCGAGATAGGACGGCGGCTCGGCGCGGCCGGCCGCGACCATGGCCCAGCCGTCGGCGAGGAAATTGACGCGGTCCTCCGCCGACATCTGCGGCAGCGACTTCGCCAGCACCGTCCGGTTGATCGGCCCATATTCGACCCGGTAGTAACCGATATCGCCGAAATTGACCTTGATCGGTTCACCGCAGGATCGTGCCGCGATTTCCGTCGAGCCCTGCAGCAACACGACTTCGGGCAATTGCCTCACGCCAGGCCGCCCGACGGCGACAGGGACTTGCCAGTTGCGGGGCGGAAGCGCCGCAACGCCCGCCGGCGCGATCACGAAGCGATCCTGCCGCAACGTCAGCCGCTGGTCGTCGCCACTGCAACTGGTTTCGGCCAGGATCAAGGGCACGCCGTCCTGCTCGGTAAACGAGGCGGCGATGCCGGTCACGGGTTTCTGGGCTGCCCGCTCCAGCGCCTGCCAGAGATCGGCGGTGGTGGTGTTGCCATAGGCATGCCTGGCCATGTAGCCGCGGATACCGTCGCGGAACGCCGCCTCGCCGAGATAGTTCTCCAGCATGCGGATCAGCGCCTGACCCTTGTTGTAGGTGATGGCGTCGAACGCGACCATCGCTTCGCTCTCATTGGCGATTGGCTGCTGGATCGGGTGCGAGGTGCGCCGCGCGTCGAGCGCCATGGCGAATTGCTTCTGGCTGTAACCGTTCAGCCAGCTCTGCCACTGCGGATGGAACTGTTCCGAGGCCTTGGTCGCCATCCAGGTCGCAAAACCTTCGTTGAGCCAGAGGTTGTCCCACCACGCCATGGTGACGAGGTCGCCGAACCACTGATGCGCCATCTCGTGCGCGATGATGCCGAAGATGCCGCGCCGGGCGCTGTCTGGATTGGTCGCGGGATCGAACAGCAGCCGGCTTTCGAAGAAGGTAATGCCGCCCCAGTTTTCCATCGCGCCGCCGAAGCCGCCGGGCACCGCGATCAGGTCGAGCTTGGGCAGCGGATATTTGACGCCGAAATAATCGTTGAACCAGGCCAGCAGCTTGACCGCGCTGTCGAGCGCGAATTGTGCTTTTGCGGCCTTGCCGGCCGTGGCGACGACACCGATCGTCACACCGTCCGCCTCCGCCGTGATCCGCTCCAGTTCGCCCACCGTCAGCACGAACAGGTAGCTCGACATGGCAGGCGTGACGGCGAAAGCGACCCGCTTCAGGTTCGGCTCGATCGGCTCCTCACGCTCGACCGGCATGTTGCCGACCGCGAGATGATTTCGCGGCACCACCACCGTCAGCGCAAAACTCGCCTTGAAGGCGGGCTCGTCCCAGCACGGAAAAATCCGCCGCGCGTCCGACGGCTCGAGCTTGCTGGTGAGCAAGCGCTTCACGCCTTGATCGGTCGGGTAATCGACGAAGAAGAATCCGCGGTCGAATTTGTTGATCCGCGCGGTGAACTCGATGCGCAGCCGGTGCGGACCGACGGCCAGCGGTTGCGCGAAGGTGAACGTCGCGGTCTCGGCGGCGGCATCGAGCGCAATGTCCGCGCGCGCGGCACTGTCGTCCACGGTGACGGCAGCGAAATCCGTGTTGACGGCATTGAGCGTCAGCCGCGCGGTGGGCTCGCGCACCTCGATGTCGACGGTTTCCACGCCGGGAAGCGTGAGGTTCGCAATATCGGGCCTCAGCTCGATCGCATGGTGGACGGGAACGACCGTCTTCGGCAGTTTTCCCGGCGTCGCGCCAAAGGAAAACACCGGTTCGGCGCACGCTGCGCCTGACATTGAAAGGGTCAGCGCAAGCGTAGAAAGCGTCAGCGCGAGCACTGTCGCAAGCCGTCGCGGCGCTTGCGATATCGCGATCAGGTTCACGCCAAACTCCTTCGCCATTCTGCCCGGCATCATAGTCGGCTTCATCGCCCGGGCCATAGGCAAAGTACCCGCGGTCGTTCGCGCTGCATTGGACAATCCGCGGCTGAAAAGGACCGTGACAAGGCAGAGGCCGCCGTCCGCAAAGCCGCGTGTGCAACGCCTGGTGAAGACCGACAAGAAAAAGATGTCCACAGATGTCCACAAGGTCTAACGATTTAACTCACGATAATTTCACGACCCGCTCAGCAGTCTCCCGCCCCGGTCCAACGCGCGAGAAACTGTCGATGACTGCACAGAAGGTCGCCGAAGCTTTCACTCTCCAAACTTCCGGAGCTGAAACGCCCGACTCTGTGCAGCCCGCAGCGGCTCCCGGCTTTCGTCATTTCCTGCGTACACCACTACCTTCGCAGCGGTTTCGCGCTTTCGGAATCGACCCGCTGGAAAGTCCCGCGCTCCAGCCGAAATTGCGCGGACTGATGCACCGCCTGTCGCGGCGGATGGATGCCGAAATACGATGGCCCGCGCTCGATAAGCAATCTACAGAGCGTTGGGAAAATCCCTTTATCCCATCGGGTTACACCTATCTGCTGCAATTCGTGGCGCACGACCTGGTGCATTCGTCGATCCCGCTTTCGATTGCTGGAACGCTTGGCGCCGGCACCGCCAATGCGCGTCGGATGCCGCTTCGGCTTGAAACCCTGTTCGGCAGCGGCCCCGTCGGATCACCTCATATCTACGCGCTCGACGCCCCCAATGATGACCGCCGTACCAAGCTGCGGCTCGGGCGAATGCGCTGGAAGGAGAACGAACCCGCGAGCGGATGTCCGTTCCGTGACATCGCGCGGACTCGCGCCGAAAACGTGACCGGCATCGACCGCAGCGTCGCCGGAGTGCGGGTCGCCCTCACCGAAGCACTGGTCGCCGATCCGCGCAACGACGACCACGCCGTGATTTCGCAACTGACCGCATTGTTCGCACTGCTGCACAACAGCCTGATCGACATCATTCGCCGCCAGGAGAGCGATAGCGGACCGAACGGCCAGTTCGGCGCGGCCTACAAGCGCTTCCTGTGTGCACGTGAGGCGCTCACGCTGATCTATCACAACATCCTGCGCCGGGATTTGATGCGCCGGGTGCTGCACCCGGCGATCCACGCGGCCTATAGCGGGCCGAGGCCGCAGTTCATCGACCGACCCGAGCAATCCGACGAGGGTTTTGCGATCGGCGACTGGGAAATTCCCTTTGAGTTCTCGCACGGCGCGTTTCGCTTCGGCCACGCCATGGTACGACACGAATACTGCATCAACGACCTGTCGATCCACGACCTCAACAACACCCTCGAAAAGACCTCGGTGAACGACCCGGTCAACATGCCGCTCGATGAAACCTGGATGGTGCAATGGTCGCGCTTTTTCGAGATCAACGACACCAAACCGAATTTCAGCCGGCGCATCGGACCGTATCTCAGCGACGGACTCGGCAACGAGAAGATCTTTCCGGCGTTCGACGCCACCGAGCGCGTGGGCCTGCTGTATCGCGACCTGCTAGGCGCCGGGATCGCCGGCATGTGGTCGGTGGACGCCCTGATCGCGGAGATCGCGACCAAAAGACCGCACTTCATCGCGATGTCGCGCCTGCTGTTCGACCGCGACTATCGCGTCAGTCAACTCCGTGAATGGCTGGCCGCCGCTCCAGCCTATGGCGCGTTGACGGCTGAGGATATCGAAACGCTTTCAAACGATCCACCGCTGCCGTTCTTCATCCTGTTCGAGGCCATGTGGCAGCCGCAGGCGGAAGGCCTGCGCCTCGGGCCGCTCGGTTCGATCATCGTATCGGAAGTGATTTTCGGCGCGCTCGCCGGCGATCCGCGCTCATCGAGCGGCGGTTCACTCACCGACCAGCTTGCCGATTTGTCCCGCGAATACTATCCGACGAATTTTTTCGAGGACATTCCCGATATCTCGAGCATGGCGCAGCTGGTGGAGTTCACCAGCGAAATCGCCGAATTGCAGCAAGCCGTACCCGCATTTCTGTGAGCGGAATTGTCCGTCTCACGCAACCCGGAGGAGTAAGACCATGCAGCGGATCGAAAGGTTACAGGTAACCAACCACGAGCGTTGGGGCAAGCTGGTGAAGACCTGGGCGACCGGCACGAACTATCTCGAGGACGAGAACGCCTACCCGATCCCCGAGACGGTGGATGAGTTCAAGGAGCAGCTCGCCAAGGCTCAAGTGTTCGCCACCGTGCCGGATCGCTTCAAGCACATCAAGTTCGTGGCCCAGGAGCAGGACACGATCACGGTAAAGCTGCCGCCGAAAGTGATGATCGAGGATTCCGAGGCGCTGCTCAACCAGCCGGGATCGACCTATCCGCTTCCGCCGTTCTACAAACGCCTGTTCAACGGCATCGATCCCGTGATCTCGGAAGAAGACAAGTTCAAGGTGCACGCCGAACGCATCGGCGACTACACGCTGAGCCTTTGCGCCTGACCAATCGGGCTGATGGCGTATGCGAGCGATCGGATGCCGGTCGCACCAAGAAGAAGCGCATCAAACAAGGGGCTGGAGCCGGGTGCTGACATAATCAGAACCTGGCTCTAGGCCGAGAGCTGAACGATACCCTCGACAGGAAGTCCTGCGCCCCGCAAACCGTCGCGCAGGGCTTCCCAACGCTCGCTGACGCTGATCGGATGAGCCTGCAGAACCCATCGTGCAACGGCCTCGTCGGTCGGAATCGACGGGTCGACCCAAAACGAGCGTAATCCGTTCACGAAGCGCAGGGCCTCCTCCCGCGCCAGTTCCACTTCCCCGAGGTGGAAGAGCGCGGTCACCCGCCATGATGGCAAGATCGCCACAACGCCATGCGCGCGATCATAGGCCTCGAGCGAACCGGCATAGTCGCCGCACAGGCAGCGAATGATGCAATGGTAACTCCATTCGAGATATGACGGAGCCGGCGACAGCGCCAGCGCCTGCTCGGCCCGCAGCCGGGCTTTCTCGGTCGATCCGCAGAACGCGTTATATTGCCCGCTGGAAAGCAGGGTCCACGGATCGTTGTCGTTCAGTTCGCAGGCGAGCTCCATGTGCGGCGCCGCCTCGGATTCCCGGAATGCCATCACATAGGACCAGCCACAACACAGATGCGCTCTTGAATCGACAGGATCGAGCTGAACCGCGGTTTTGGCGATTTCGAGGGTTGCCCGCGCCTTGTCGAGATCACGCATCAGGCCGGGATGCACGAAATGCTCGATGTTGTTGAGTTGCACGAGGCTGCTGTAGCAGGACGAGAAAGCGGGATTTTCGCGGATCGCGTCGTGAAAGATGGTCGCGGCGCGCTGCCAGCTTTCCGGGTCGAATTTCGACATCAGATTCTGCCCGCGAAGCCAGCGGTCGTGCAGATCGAGCGAGACGTCGGGCTCACCCGCCAGCCGCATCAGCCGCTCGGTCGACAACTGCACGTTCAGCGAGGTCGCGATCCGGCGAATGATCCGCTGCTGGGCCTCGAACCAGTTGCCGAGGCCGAGGCGGAAACTTTCGCTCCAGACATAGATTCCCGTCGTATCGTCCCGCAGTACCATCACGATGTTGATTTCGGCGCCGGCCTGGTAGGCGGTGGTCTCGATGCAGTATTGCGGACCCACGCCCAGCGCCGGGAGCACGAGGGCCGCCGGCGGGCGGTCGACCACACTCCATTCGCGGAATCGGACCAGACACGCCGCGAGATGCTGTGAAAATCCCTGCACCAGATGATTGTGGTCGTCATCGATGCCGTGCATTGCAAACGGTCGCAGCACCAGAAGCGTCTTGACCGGGGTATTGGCGAGCGGTGACGGTGCAACGGCGGACTTGAGACCGGCCCCGTTGATCGTCCTGACCGCCAACGCACCATTGCCCGGATAGGGACCGCGATCGGCCGGCGATGGCTCGAAAACGCCGAGCTTGATGCTGGCCACCAGTTCCTCGGTCGCGGGCGACGGCTCCATCCCGTAGTCGCGATCCAGAAGGTCCCAAAGCATCTTGTAGATGCGCAACGCGCCGGCAATATCGCCTTCCTCGGCATGCGCCCGCATCAGATAGCGACAGGCATGTTCGTGGGTCGGATCGAGATTGACGATCGCGGCCGCGAATTTCTTTTTGGTATGGAGCGGAACGTTTGCGCCGACCAGGCCGGTTTCGAGGCTTCGCATCAGCCGTTCGTGGATGGTCTGACGCTTGGCCAGCACCCAAACCCGGAACGACGGATCGAGATCGTCCATTCCTTCGAGCAACCGCTCGTCAAGCTGCGGCGTATCGAGCAGCAGGGGATGGACGCGCTCGTTTTCAGCCTGCTGGAGCACGCTCTCGATGTCGACCTCGACTTGGGCGATGTCGATGCCGATCATGAGCCGCTCCGCGACGAAACCGCGAAAGCCGGCCTCCTCGAGGACAGACCGCAATTCGCGAACGACCTGGCGCAACGAGGCGCGCGCCTTCTCTTCGTCCGACCGGCTCCACAACAGGCCCACCAGCCGTTCCCGGCTTTCGTGCCTGGTCTCCGATAGCGCGAGGTAGCTGAGGACCGCCGCGGCCTTGCGCGTTCGCAGTTCGACCGGCTGGCCGTTGAGCTTCAGGCCGAAGCGTCCGACCAGCGACACGGAAAGACGCGGAGCGCTTTCGGGCGCCGTCGCGGCGTTGTCTGCTGTGATGGCGCTTGCGCTGCCCCGCATCCAAGGATCCCAGCCTGAGTGAAGTCGACGCAGTCTACATCAAAGCCACGCCCCCGGTATAGGTTGCGCCGCCGCCGGTTCGTGCAATGGTATGCCTCAGTCTCGCGGTAGCGATCTCAGACGGCTCGAGCTGGAGACCCGGCGCGATCACGCGTACCACCGGAATGGCAAAGCGCTGGCGCATCAAGTCGATGCAGAAGGTCTCGATGCCCAGTTGCCGCAAGCGCTGAACGATCAGTTCAAATATCACACTCGCCTCAGTTGCGGCTATGACGAGATGTGCGGCTGGCTCCGCGACCGGCTGCAGCAGCGCACATTGATCGGCATTGATCATGGCGCGGCGCAGATGGGTGCGATCCTGCGCGTTGAGTGCGGCATCCCCGCGCTCGCCACGCTTGGTTGCGACAACGGCATCCGCCAGTTCGAGCTGGCACATCTCCAGAATTGCGGAGTGGGCCGCAGCCTCGAGCCGCGGTCGCGCGGCAAGGCCGAAGGCAAAGCCCGAACCGTCCGGCCGGCACGAGACGGCCGCGACGCAGGGCACACCGATATCGGTGGTGATGTCGAGCAACCAGGTCCGCCGCCGTCCGGTGGCGGACTGCCGGAGTTGTTGCAGCACATTTTCAGCGACGACGCCGGCCTCATGCCGCGGCGGGATCGATCGGCCAAACTGGCCACCGCGCCACCACAGGCTGGCCGCATCGCGTTCGATCAGTTCGAGCAATCCATGCAGCGCTGCGGCGGCGTGTGATGGTCCTGCCGCCGATCCCGTGCTCAGCGGAAACGGCGGTGGAAATTCGCGTTGCGCCGGCGGCCTGCGCACGCACACATCCGACGGCAGCAGGACCTCGCGTCCGTCGGCGTGACGTGTCGCACGGTGCCAGGAGCGCGCGGGATCCGCATGTGTGCGGCGCGCTTCCAGCGCTGCAATGAATTCCAGCGCGGGAGCGCCGAGCCCGGCTGTTGCTTCATCGAATCCGGCTTCAAGCAGTGCGTCGCTTCCGCTCTGCAATTGAGAGAGATACTCGATCCCCTCGCCGATACACCCTTGAAATGCCTCTTGGAGCGAAAGACCGACGCCGGAGACGCTGACCATCGGGCCTCCGGCATGCATGGGATCAGCGAGAGCAGGATCAAATTGCGCGCCAAAGCTGATCAGGCCCGGCGCGTCGGGCGCGGCCAGTTCGAACACCCGCGCAAACTGCGAAGCAGCCTTCAACAGGTGAGCTCGGTTGGCCGTTTCGGAGGCCGTCGCCTCACCCGACGCCCCGGATTCCGGGGCGGCATAGCCGAGTGCCTGCAGCATGTGCTCGGCATCGTGATCGCCGGTCGGATCCGGTTGCCCGCCCAGCAACAATTCAGCCGCACGCAGAAACAATTTTGCCGTCGAACTTTCAGCGCCGCTCACGGTGACCTCACGCCTGACGCGCAATCTTCGAGCGTGAGGCCAGCCCCGCCCTCGCCCTGGAGGAACTTATGCTCGCGAAAGCCTTCGTCATAGCCATGGCGGCCGATATTGCCCGGTCGGATTACGCAAAGCCAACCCTGATTCGCAGCCGCAGCCGCGAGTGGCTGATCGCCTGCCGCTGGGGACCGGACGGCGAGTACCTCTCGATTGCGACGGCCGGGCCTCTCGCAGAACCTCTCGCGCAGGTGGCGCCGCAGGCGATCAAGCCGATCCACAGCCTGTTCGGCGTGCTGGTTTCCGAATCCGAGACGGATTCGTCCAGCACGTTCCTGCTGGTGCGTCAGTTGCCGGGAGGGATCGAACTTGCCGGCACGTTCTTTCCCGCCGACGGATATGTGCTCATGCAGCAGCATGAGGACATCCACCTGGTCTGCAAGACGCGCTACTCGCATAGCTGCGGCTGGCTCAACGGCAAGGAAATCCGCAAGGACATTCCCGATCCGGCGCCTTCCTCGGCCGAAGCGATGTCCTGGCATATCGAGGCGTCGCGGCGTGACTGGATCGGCGAATTCATTCCCGGGACGAGACCGCGGGAGCGGATCCCGATTCGCGCCACCGCCTGATGGTGACGACATCCGCGGCGATACCGTGATCTGCTGCAACCGGCGGCTGCGAAACTAGGTTCGCGCGCGGGAGCTTCTACGTTCGTTGCGTCCGGCCACGTCCAGCCGCGCGACCGAAGCCTTCACGGACTTTCGAACGTTGGGCTTCTGATCGGCGATACTTTCCACCAGTTTTGCGATCGCCAGCCGCACGCGCGAATTCGTTCGCAGGTAGGCCTTGAGAACCCGCAACGCGCCGGGCTCGGCGAGCAGGTGAACCGGTGAATTCGAATCCGCGGTTTTTTGCTGCGGAGATTCGAAGAGATCGCCAACCGAAATGCCGAGCACAGAGGCAATCTGCGACAGCCGGCTGGCGCCGACCCGGTTCGCGCCCTTTTCGTATTTCTGGACCTGCTGAAAGGAAACACCGATTCTTTCGGCGAGCGCGGTCTGGCTCATTCCGTGGTTGGTCCGGAACATGCGAATCTTGGCGCCCACCATCGCATCAAGCGGACCAGACTTCCTAGCGGCCATCGTCAGGCTCCCAACTTTCCGAGTTGGGAGACACTAACACAACCTCAGGGCGTTGCGGGCGCAAATTTGCGGCCCGCAAGCTGCCTAGTTTGCGATCCCCGGCAGAAGCTTGATCCGCTGCTCGACATTGGCGTGGTCAAGCGTCAGTCGGCCCCTTTGGTCGATGACGGCCTTCATGGCCGGCGGATGACCGGTCTCCAGATGGTGCTGCAACACGGCGCGGCTCTCTTCCGGGAGCGCAAACAGCCCGCGCATCAGCTCGAAAAAGCCCGGTTCCTCCGCGACATAGAGCAATTCTCGGAGCTCGGCGCCGGTAAAGCGGCCCAACGCCGCTACAAGCCATTCGGTCTGGTCAATGGGATCGCTCTCGGGCACGCGATTGAGATAATAAACGACCGATTCCGCACTCATATCTTCCCCCGATACCTCGACAGCCAACGGCCCGCCCCTTCGGACGGTTTCCTGGCAGCTAACAAGCGCGAGAGTGCGTGGGCCCTCGTGATTTCAGCGTGATTGCGGCGAAAATAGTCTGGCGCCAAGACGTGAACGTGCCGAATTGACGCACCGACCGGTAACAGCGCACTGCCAACGGCGCTTAGGGGCTCAGAATGCCGTTTCGCCTAGAATGCCTTGGCGATGGCGCGCTGCGCGTCCTGCTGAATCAGCTTCAGATGGTTCGGGTCGCGAAAG
>JAIEPP010000120.1 GCA_019748335.1 Xanthobacteraceae bacterium | reverse complement strand
GGCGCGCGGCCGGCGATACCCGCCATCCCCGGCATCGAGGCCGTGCCGTATCTCACCAGCACGACCGCGCTCGATCTTGAGGAGCTACCACGATCGTTGCTCGTCATCGGCGGCGGCTATATCGGGGCGGAGCTCGCCCAGATGTTCGCCCGCGCGGGCGTCAGGGTGACGCTGGTGTGCCGGTCTCGTCTGCTCCCCGAGGCCGAGCCCGAGATCGGCGCGGCGCTGACGGGATATTTCCAGGACGAAGGGATTTCCGTGATTTCCGGCATCGCCTACCGTGCGATCCGCAAGACCGAGAACGGCATTGCGCTCGATATTTCGCGCGACGGACAGAACACCACGATTGACGCCGATCAGGTGCTGATCACCACCGGGCGCGCGCCCAACATCGAAGGCCTTGGGCTCACCGAACACGGGATCGCCGTCTCGCCGAAGGGCGGCATCGTCGTCGACGACCGCATGCGCACGACCAAGGCTGGCGTCTATGCCGCCGGCGACGTCACCGGTCGCGACCAGTTCGTCTATATGGCCGCCTACGGCGCCAAGCTCGCCGCCAAGAATGCTGTTAACGGCGACAGCCTGCGCTATGACAACAGCGCCATGCCCGCCATCGTGTTCTCAGATCCACAGGTGGCGAGTGTTGGCCTGACCGAGGCCGCGGCGCGCGCGGCCGGGCATGCCGTGCGCGTCTCGACGATCGGTCTCAACCAGGTGCCGCGCGCGCTCGCCGCTCGCGACACCCGCGGACTGATCAAGCTCGTGGCCGACGCCGGCAACGGCCGGCTGCTCGGCGCGCATATTCTCGCGCCGGAAGGAGCCGACAGCATCCAGACCGCGGCCCTGGCAATCCGACATCGCCTCACCGTCGACGACCTCGCGGATACACTCTTCCCGTATCTCACCACCGTTGAGGGACTAAAGCTCGCGGCTCTCGCCTTCGACAAGGACGTGGCGAGGCTGTCGTGCTGCGCTGGCTAAGGGCTCGGGTATAGAAGGCGGCAATGCTCAAAGAGATCTAATGGCGAAGACATATGATCTAGCGATCATCGGCACGGGAACAGCGGCGATCGTAACAGCGCACCGGGTTCGTGCGGCGGGTTGGAGCGTCGCTGTCGCGGACTTCCGGCCCTTCGGGGGCACCTGTGCCCTGCGCGGTTGCGATCCGAAGAAAATGATGGTTGGCGGCGCCGAGGCGGCTGATCATGCTTGGCGCATGAGCGGACGTGGAGTCGAAGGAGACGCGAGGCTCGATTGGACGGGACTGATGGCTTTCAAGCGCAGCTTCACCGATCCTGTGCCGCAGAAGCGTGAGAAGGCTTTTGCCGACAAAGGGATTGACGCCTTCCATGGTCACGTTCGCTTCATCGGGCCGAACGCGCTCGAATTCGGAGGAGAAAGCATCGAGGCGGACCATATCGTGATCGCAGCCGGCGCCGAGGCCGTGCCGCTCGGGATTCCGGGCGGGCAGCATCTGATCACCAATGAAGACTTCCTTGAATTGGAGAGCCTGTCTGAACGCATCGTCATGGTCGGCGGCGGTTATATCGCCGCCGAATTTTCGCACATCGCGGCGCGCGCTGGAGCACAGGTAACGATCCTCCAGCACGGGGAGCGAATGCTGAAGCAATTCGACCCCGATCTCGTCGGCTGGCTTATGGACAAGTTCCGCGAGCGAGGGATCAACGTCCGCACACGGGCAGGAGTGACCGCCATTGAGAAGATGTCGGACGGCTATCGCGTCCGGGCGAACGGTCCCGAGGGCGAATTCATCACGGAGGCAGATGTGGTCGTCCATGCCGCTGGTCGGGCACCGGCGCTCGCGACGCTCGATCTCGATGCCGGAAACGTAAAGCACAATAGCGGGCAGCTGGTGCTTAACGGATTTTTGCAGAGCGTCTCCAATCCAGCCGTCTACGCAGCAGGCGACGCCGCCGGCATAGGACCACCGCTCACTCCAGTATCAAGCCATGACGCGAAGGTAGTCGCGGCAAACCTGCTCAACGGCAACACGGTCACACCCGACTACGCGGGCGTTCCGAGCGTCGCCTTCACCATCCCGCCGATCGCAGCTGTGGGAATGAGCGAGGCAAAGGCGCGTGAGGACCGCCTGAACGTTCGCGTCAAGACGGAGCGCGTGGACAACTGGTTCACCGCTCGCCAACAGGCCGAGACGGTATATGGCTTCAAAACGTTGCTTGACGCGGACACTGACCGCATCCTCGGCGCCCATCTTGTCGGTCCGCACGCTGACGAGGTGATCAACATCTTTGCACTGGCGATCAGGCAAGGGCTGACTGCAGAGCAGTTGAAGACCACCATGTTCGCATACCCCGGCGGCGCGTCAGATATCGGCGAGATGCTTTGAGCGTAAGTGAGGTGGTCGACCGGTACGGTCGTGGAGCAGTCTGCACGAAAGAATTCCCTTCGCCAGTCGCATTCGGTTCGCCGAGCAATCCTAAAAACCACGAACCGACAATGTGAGGAGCAGCCCCTAGATACTCCTGAGTGTCTCACCCGCTCTAAAACCGCAACGCCGCCAGATCGACCATCGTGGAAACAGGACCAGAGCGTTCTCGCCTGGCTCGATACCCTTTATCGGCAAGGAAATAATGTGGAGGAGATCACACACCATCCCCCGCATAACACCGGAAACGTGGTGCTCCTTCACATTATTATCCGCTGCTGATTATTGGAGGTCCTGTCAAATGACAAACGGCTCATTTTCTCGGCAGTCGCGCGCGCGCAACGCGCGGTAACCTATCTTCATGATCTTCAGCCCAAGCCGGCCGAGATCGATCAAGCGGCATGAGGCGCAATCATCCGCGGCTCGGACGCCTGCACTCCATCGTTTCGCATTTCTCGAAATCACGAAGGCCTCGCCATGCGGCGGGACCTTTCTTGCGTGCGGCGTCGCGGCTGGCATCCGGGGGATGGCGGTGTTTGCCCTTCGCCTGATCGAGCCGCATCGGCGAGATGCGTCGGGCGGGACAGCGGGGTGTCCGAAATGCCCGTCTGTTCTTGGGTGGACGTCTTCCCGCTGCGACAGAAGCCTGGTGTCATCGCAATGCGAGCGCCCGGGGTCGCTGCTGAAGCCGCTGGCCGGAGGAAAGCCTGCACGACGCGTGCGAGTCTCTTTCACGAAACGTGCCCTTGCCGTTGTCGTGCGGGGTGGCGTTGTCTGTCGCTCAGTCATATCCCCATCGTTCGGCCTGACGCGCCCAATGCGTCCTCGATTTGGCATGTCTAACCGAAGGCCGTCGTCGCTGCGCTCCGCCTCGATCCCAAGACCGCAACGGCCGTGCTCGGCTTTCTTCCCCTGTTCGCTGCGCGCCCATTCCTCGCGAGACAAGAAAGCCTTGCCTTGGCCGCCCTCTACTGCGTGGCGGCCCTTCGGGTGCGGTCCGATCGCCTCCGGTCAACGACCGCCATCGAGGTCGCGGTGGTCGCGGCCCGAGAAACGAAAGAGGACACGAACATGGCTACCATCGGCAACTTCACCGTCAACGGCAACGGCTTCGTGGGCACCGTCAAGACCCTCGCCCTCGGCACCGTGAAGGCCAAGATCGTCCCGGCCGAGCGGACCTCGGACAAGTCCCCCGACTACCGGATCTTCGCGGGCACCATCGAATTCGGCGCCGCGTGGAAGAAGAAGTCACAGGAGCAGAACCGCGACTATCTCTCGGTCAAGCTGGACGACCCAAGCTTCCCGGCTCCGATCTACGCCACGCTGGTCGAGGTGGAAGGCGAAGAAGGCCACTCGCTCATCTGGTCTCGTCCGAACCGCGACTGAGACGCCCGCGTAGAAGGTCCCCGCCGCAAGGCGGGGCCTTCCTGCGTAAGCAGAAAGGAGAACGATCATGCGCAAGGTCTTGAATGCGCGCGCTGTCGGCAGGCGCACGAGTGCGACGCAGGATTGAATCGGGCGCCCGAGCAAATGGGGTAGCCCGTTCATTATCGCGCGCGACGGTTCTCGCGCCGAGGTAATCGCGAAAACTCGAGCGTGGATCGTCGCACAGCCTGGACTGATGGGCGCACTCGACGAACTGCGCGGAACGACCTCGTCTGCTGGTGCGCGCCGCTTGCGTGCGACGGCGACGTGCTCGTCGGTCTCACGAACCGGCCGTGATCAATCGCCTGTCCGATCCAACCTCGCAAGGCGATCAGGCATGTCGAGCAGTTTCATCGCCGCGGCGGCGATGGCTTCTCCGATCGTCGGATAGGTTTCCGCCGAGCTCATCGAGACACCGTCGGGAAACATCACTGTCGCCTGATAGCCGTTGCCTTTAGGCGTTGCGGAAAGCTGAACCGTCAGCATGTCACGGATACTCCCAGCCTTATGGTATTCTCGCTAGAGACTGACGCCAACGACGCGCGCCGCATCCGTTCGCGATCGCGGAAAAGCAACGCCAGCCAACGTCATCTCCCGCGCGTTGTGCGCGTCAGACGCCGCTTCGATTCGGCATCTGAAGCTGCCGCCAAAAGTTCTCTCCACGTGTCAGGCGGATTTCCGCGGTCCAACATCTTCCTGAACACAGCGTAGGCGTCATTCGTGCTCTCGTAGGCGCGCAGCGTCGAATCGTCGTTCACCCATGCGAGGACGATGATCTTGGCATCCGCTGATTGCTGATAGCGGAAGAACAGCCGGAATTGCTGAAGGAATTTGGCGCGGAACCAGTGCTTGTAGTCATCGCCGAGCGTGCTCCCCTGCCGATACACGTCGCGCGTCGGGTCGCCTGGGATATCTTCGAACGCGACCTTCAACACGGCCGCAAGGAGCTTAGCCGCGCGCTTCTTCTTGTATTTCGTCGGGTCTTTCTTGCGCGCCTTCTCGACCGCCTCGATCATCGCCTCAAGCTGATAAAGGAATACCGGATGCGCATAAATGGTCCAACCGTTGATCTCAAGGATGCTGTCGCTCACGCCTCGTCGTCCGGTAGAGCTGTGTCGAGGTCGACCTTGACGCCCTTGACCAGAGCCTTGCCGCGGGTGAGCAGCGACTTCGACATCGGCTGAATCCGCGCAGGCTCTTTCGCCATGTCGCGTGCCAGGAATTCGAGGAACTTGCCGATCACTGGGTCGCTCTGGTTCGCGCCCGCGTCCTTTTTCGAGATCATGACCGTGCCGTCGGCCAACCCGCGAAACACGACCTGGTCGCGTTTGCCGAGGGCGAGCATCTTGCGGATGGCCGCAGGCACGGTTGTCTGCCCGCGGTCCGTGATGGTCGCGGGGATCTCGAGGATTTCAGCCGTCTTAGCCATCGGAGGCTCCTTGCGTCTTCGCTCCCGTCCATGTAATGCATTTGCATTGTATGTCAAGGCCAGCCGACTCGTTGCTGACGAGAGCTGCGGCCTGGAGTGTCCAGTTGGGGGCAGCAGTGGCTTTTAATCAGTTCGGCTTTCAGGACGTAGAGTATAGCAGCCACTATCGCCAATTCGCGGAGCCCTTCCTGATCGATGGCAATCTCGGGAACAATCAGTATTTCGTCCATGAAGCTCAGCAGAACCACATCTATGGAGTCAATAATGCGCTGCTTGAACTGACAGGGGATGCTCTGACTCTCCTGTCGAGGATTGCATTCACCATCGCGGCCTCACACTTTTTCCGTTTCGGTGTGATGCGCCGCCTGCGCATGATCGATTCATCGCTCAAGAGCTTCCAAAGCATCGTTCCGCCCAATCGGACTGTTCCGCTGTCGCAAGAGCAATCCGATCGGGTGTGTCGCGACCTCAACGCGATTTACATTGACCTCCTGGGTCTTCTCGACAATTACGCCTGGGTGGCGGTGCATCAGCTCGCGTCGGCGGCAACGCAGTCCGCAAGCCCTCTCTCGATCGGTTTGTTCAAATCGGCCTTTGCCGCCGATCCCGCCCTGAAGCCGGCAGCTGACGCTGTGCAACCCTTCGCGGCTTGGGAAAGAGATGTCAAAACCCGCCGCAATCCGGCAGCTCATCGCATGCCGCTCTATGTTCCGCCGGCGGCGTTGACGCCTGACGACGTCGTTGAGTTCGAACGCTTCGAGAAGTTGATCTCCGAAACGCTTCGTGCTCAGGAGTTCGAGAAACTGGACGCTTTGCGTCAAAGTCAGCGGCGGTTGGGAACGCTTGTTCCAAAGTTCCTTCATGATCCCGGCGGGCGGGCCCGTGATTAATATTTATCCTACTGTCCCCGAAGATATCGGCCAAGCCGTATGAATTGGCCGGGTGCTGCAGAAGTTCCTGTCGGAGACCGCCCCGACCTCACCCCGCTAATCAGCTCTTTACGGACGACAGGCGGCTGACAATGTCCCTCTTCGCCTTTTTCTTTCTCGCTAGGCGCGATGATTGTTGCGCGTCGAAGCTGATATTGACGAGACAGCCGCAGGGAACGCAGGTACGAAAGCGCAGCGAGTGCATCGCCGGCTGGCAAGTCGTGCTTGCCCTTTCGGCCGGCCGAAGCGATCGAGTCCAATTTCTCACGAGTTCACCGATAAGGGCCTGTCCGTCATTCGGCCGATACCCAGCTAGGTGGAGGACCGCTCGGAAACACCCATTCGCGCCCTGTCCTTTCCTTCAGTTTTTCTAGCTGCTTTTGCAGTCGGCTAAACATCAATCCGTCAAGAAAGATGACCAGCGGCTTCCAATCAAGCGCACCTCCAACATGGAAACCCATGTTGAAGTTGACGCTCACATCGAACTTGCCGCCCTCGAAGCCAACGACCAAGTTCCCGCACATCGTGTCGTGACCAACGTTGTGCGCGTACCGCTTATTACGGAGTTCAATTATGTTATCGTGCACTGGACGAAGCGCGGCAGGTAACGCTCCACGGGATATTCCGCTCCCTACTCCTCCGTCTATGAGACGGACATATGTCGTGACGAATGCCGAGATAAGCATGTCGTTTTCTAGCACCCACTCCATTGTTGCTTCAAATTTGGTGGAACCCAGCCGATGCTGGATGTAGCGAAGGCTCGCCATCGTCGGAAACGCATGAACCAGGCGATTCAAAGTTTTAAGATTGTCGTCTACCGCCGCGAGGATGGCTTGGCCCTCATTCCTGAGTGCAGATAGATGTTGTTGCCATTCGTCCGGCAGATATTTGATCGCTTCCTCAGGGAAGACGACATATTCTTCTGGTTCTTCCATGCCCGTGTCCGACTTATCGACCGCGCGGCCGTAGCCGCGTCGCTGTTCTGACATCCTGCGCTATCGCGTGGCTCGCCTGAAGCCATTGGCGCATTTCCTGGAAGACCGGCTCGTTACCCTCCGGATCCTCCAGCGTTAGAACGACCGCGAAAGGCACGCCCTCTACTGGGAACTGCGCTTCGGCACGGACGAGACTGGTGACCTCCAGTCGCCACTGCGATGAGGTGCCACTCTCGGCGAAGGTTGTCTCATACTGCTTGGCCGGCCACCATTTCAGGCCATGGTCGATGAGCGCCTTCTCGGGGATCGCGAGATTGGTCGACTTCGGCAGATAGCGGGCAGCAATCTGGTTCGTAAATCGGATACTACCGTCGGATGCTGGCTCTGCCTGGCGCTGTTTCAAGGATGCCTCAAGATTGACGCGAACGAACTCCGCGCCGAAGGCGGGATCGAGTGGGGGCGCGTAGACAAGCGTGATTTTGGCTCGGCCGGAGCAGCGTCCCTCCGTGACGAGGCTTGCCGGCCAGCTGAACGGAAAGCGGAGAATCACCGGCTTCTTCTCGCCGATGCTGAGACGGCTTTGGAAAAGCATGGTGATCTGATGGTCGCCCGTTTCCAACATCGCGTTGACGGCAGCCGGCTTACCAAAACCCGCGAATTGTCGACCAATTTCCCTGAGACCACGTTTCGTCAGCGGCTCGGGCATTGCAGTGTGATGCAACAACATGGCGCGAAGGGCTTCGACAGACAGACCACCCTCGGTCGCTGCATCAAGGCCCGCCAACGTGCGTGCGACAAGCGGCGCGGCGAAACTCGTGCCGACGACACTCTGCTTACCACCCGCTGAGGAAAGGGACGAAAGCCCGGTCGGTTTTCCTGGTCCGCTACCCCCTGCCCCACCGTAGAACGCGACATCGGGCTTCACGCCAACCTGCAGGCCGGGCCCACGGGTCGTGTAAACCGTCGGTGCGTCGGCGATCTGATCGGTGTTCGGAGGATTGAGAGCGCCGACTGAGATCGACCTGACGCTCTCGGCAGGTTTGAAGATCGTGTCGGGCGAGGTTCGCGACGCAAAATAGTTGATCACATCGACAGGCCGCTTTTGCCAAGCGGAACGCGCCTGCGATGATGGAAGGTTCCCAGCGGAATTGACAAAAATTACACCATAGGCATCGGCGATCTGATCGAGCCGGGAGGCATAGATGCTGTATCGATGTCGCTGGACTGGCGCCACGGCATTGATGGAGAGATTGAAGACCCTGACGCCGTGTTCATTTTTCGCCTCGGCGACGGCCTGCTCGATCTCCTCGAGGAAGTCGGAAAAGCCTCTGCGGTAGCGGGCCATGAACGGTCCGCTCGGATAGAGCGGTATGTCGTACAAACGGCAGCCATTCGCTTCGGGCGCGATGGCAACGCCATTGAGAGCTTGCCCAATCGTCAAGAGACCGGCGACATTCGTGCCGTGAATCGAGTCATATTCCCCGTTTGAGAGATAATCGAAGCGGCCTGTGATCCAATCGTCGAGAACCGGCGCTACACCAGAGTCGATGACACCGACAATCGGGTAAGTGGACTGCTCCTGCGGAGCAGGAACGGCGATTGATTCGACAGCTGCAGCCGCATCGGAATTTGATCGATCGTCCGTAAGCTCGAGCAGCACAGGTGGCAGGATCGCGCGCACCAGAGGATGTCTCTGGAGCGAATTAAGAGCTGTCTCATGCCGCTCAGGATTGCGATCCATAGAGGAGAGGCTGATGTCCAACCCTGAGTCGCTTCCCGCGACACCGGCGCGGTTGTCGATTAGCGCTTCAACGGGCTGTGTTGTCAGCTGCACTTCCAGGACTGGGGTCCGCCCGACTTCAAAGGCGAGATAGCTACGCGCGCCCAAGCCTAGGGAGAGCAAAAGTCGCTCGAGCGATCGTCGCAATGCGATTCTTCCGAGCGGGTCATCGGCAATCACCCTATCGGACGGCGTTTCGAAGAGTTCGACCTGATAGCCAGAGACCGCGCGAGGGTCATCGAGTGAGGCGAGCGCGGCGGCAGTGGAGAATGCACGCTTCTGTTCAGGAGGCGCGATCTCGATGGTTTCGATCGCACCGACTTCGGCGCGGGCGATCGTCGGCGCCTTATAGGGCTTGTTGTCCACCCGCCGATATTTGATCTCGACGGACGTTTCAGCGTGCTCGATCCGCTGGCGCAGAGCCTTCAGGTAGATCAGCGGGGCCCGAAAATAAAGCGTTCCAACCGCATCTGCGCCTACGCACGGGAACTGGTCCGGCTTGAACAGCCACCACACGGGTCGATAGGATTTTGCCAGCGCTTCGTTGCGCATCTGGACCTTGAGATAGGCGGCCGGGCCGTAAGGACTTGTGCGAATGTCGTCGATGATCCGGTCTATCGCGGCTATGAGCGCGGCCCGGTGTCCGACGAAGGCCCTGTCGGCGCCATCAAAGAAATCCTTGTTCCGCGGAGGCTGTCCTGGATCGGGCGCCTGATGGAAGTCGCGATCGTTCAGGATGACCTGAACCGGGTTATTGCTCATGCGACACCTCCAGCAGCGGCAAATGCCGCTTGGCTTTCTTGAGATCGCTTACCCGCGACTGACCATATCCCGTGGCCTCGCCGATTTCGGTTTGCTTGAGCGAAAACGAGCCATCATTCGCGATCAGGCTGACGAACGCTTCCTGATCGGTCGCGAGGATGCGGGCAGGGATATGATCATGCTGCGGTGTTCGGGCGAGGACAGAACTCAATGCATGGAATAGTCCCGGCCCATCGCGGGATTCTCCGCTGAGCGCCAGCGTCCGCTTCACGGACATGCACATTCTCTCGATGTCGGCCCCCGTTCGCCCCGTCAGACAATATGAAAACACCCTGAGCGTCGAAGCTGGCGCTTCGATCGGCTGAAGGAAGCGCGCGATCAGGCTTTCGCGGGCATTCTCGTCGGGTTCGCCTAGCTGAAGATGGGTTTCGAAGCGGCGCCATACGGCCGGGTCCAGGAGCCTGTCATGGTTTGTGATGGCAATCGTGATGCCGAAGCTTCTTCGCTGATCGAGGTTCTGCAGCAAGGTGTTGACCACGCGCTTGATTTCCCCGATTTCCTGCGGATCGTCTCGGAGCTTTGCCAGCGCATCGAACTCGTCCAGCAAAAGGATGCAGGCATAGCGGTTGGCGAAGTCGAACAGATTCGCGATGTTGCGCGCAGTTGTACCCAGAAACGACGATATCAGGCCGTCGATCCGCGCCGTAACCAACGGTAAGCCCAACCGGCCTGCAATATAGTGGGCGGTGATCGTTTTACCCGATCCGGGCGGCCCGTAAATCAGCAGTGATCGCGTGGGCGCCACTCCAACCGCCTGCAGCGCCGCCGCGCTGGTCCATTCCCTCAGTAGGCCCTCGACGGTCTCAGAAACACGCGTTCCATAGACGGGCGTCCAACCGTCTCGACTCGGGAAGTCGATCGCGCATAACCGAGCACCGGTCTCTCGATCGATCGGCGGATTGACGCCCGGTCCAAGCAGCTCACCGGAGATCTGGCCGCGCGACATCTCCACGCGGCTCGGGGCCAGTTCTTGCGTATCGCGCGCGGCTGTACGCAGGCGCTCCAACGTAGCGGCTTCTTTTGTCTCTCCAGTCTTCTCAAGACGCTCGCGAAGACGCAGCACCTGCTTGTCCAGAGCTTCATGATCTCCGGCCAAGCCGGCCCGAATAATGCTCTGGACAACAGCGAAGTGCTCCATATCGATAAATCCACCATCTCAACCGGATAAGCATGATTCCTATCGCTATACAGCCGATTCGACAAGGGTAAATATGGGGTTCTATCGGAAATCGCCGCGATGAATCGAACGTTCGCCAATTCATATGGGCGTTTATGCGCCATTATCCGAAATTTGGTGTTCGATATCGCCGCCAACAAAGGACAAAAATCAGGCCGCGCAAGTTGCCCAGTTCAAGTTTCGGACTCGTCAAGGTCGAGACGGCGGCGCGCCTCCCTGAGCAGCCAGTCGACGTGAGCGTCGCCTTCGTCGAGTTCCCAGCCATAGGCCTTTGCAAGCTCGTAACCGACGATATCGCGTGCTTTGGACCACGACCAACCCATGAGCTTCATCGTGCCTTTGACATCCGCCCAAACCTCTATCGCGCGAGATCGGTGATCTTCGTAATCCTCGATGGCTTCGCGCAAGGGCGCATTCGCAATTGCCATTGCCGTCGCTTGGTCGAAATCGACCTGATGGGGTGAGTGCGGGATGGCGCTTCCGACGAGATCCCGTAAGTCTTCTAATGTGAGACTTTGTTCGTCGAAGCCGGTTTTTCGCCGCAGTAGCTCGGCCGTGACATTGCGGCAGTCGTGACAGATCAGAATCCGACGGTACGAGCCAATTATGATTTGACTTGATGCGATGGCCCGGCGGCGAGCGAAGCTTTCATCGTCATCCTCGCGAACGTAATCGACGACGCGATGAATCTGAGCGGTCCATCTTCCGCGGTTCGATTTTCGGCAGATCTCGCGCTTCGACCGATCACAGCAGGGGCATAACCAATCCGACCCGGCTTGGCCCCACGTCTTTGTTTCTCTCTGAGCGGCTTCAACAGCAGCGAACTCACTGTCGGTCGGCGGGCGGACGATCGCCTTGCGCTTCGATTTGGGGGATTGACCCGCACTGTCACGAGAAACAGAACGCGCTTCAATATGGGCGCCCAAACGATGCCGATAACCTGGAGGGGTTGCTGCGGCGAAAAGCCGATAGACGATGTCGCGTTCTTGAATGGGGCCGAGGAGCCGCTGCCCGGGCGCGACCTCGCGGCGATGCCGCCCGCTGGCGATCCGCTGTGCCATGCGGGTAGCGAAATCAGTCCGGTCGGCAAAGTCGTCCTTTGCCGCTAGCCAGACGGTACGAGCCTTTTCGATGTCGATCTCGTGTGTCCGATTTTGAACGACCGTGATGAAGGTGGCGATTTCCGAGGGCGCAAAAGTGAAATCTGCATCTATCTCATTCGCGAGATCGAGCTTGGCTCGTCCCTCCGCTAGATTGCAGTCAATACAGATGAGCGTCGGCTCGAAGCGCTCGACCAAAGGCATGAGCGCATCCTTCGCGCGGCTGACCTGGATGTTGATGTCCCGGTCCTTGCTTCGCGGATTTCGCTCGCGGAAGATCCGCTTGGTGAGGTCGCCGATATGATCATGATGGAATTCCAGGCGACACAGCAGCACACCGCTGGGGCTCATCCGCGCAATCTGCGGTTTCTCCCGCCGACAGCATGGGCAGCTCCATGCCGTCCAAGTTGCGGCCCAACCGCTGTTGAGATCCAGCTTTGTCGTTCCGAACTGGTCCAGCAAGACCTTTGTCTGCGCGCTCCATCGGCCATCGCGCATATGCGCGATCTCAGAGAATTCCTCGTCCGAGAGACTGTCGATGTCCGGCACCTGAATCGCGACGCTGAGCGCTTTTAGCTCGATCATTCTATAGCACCCCCCATGCCCTGTACCGCCTTCGGCCGGTTGCTTCGCGCAGTCCTAGTTCGCTGACCAAGTCTTGGGCCGCGCGGGGCGTAATCCGCAGTTCCTCAGCGATCATGACGGCCGAGACGATTGGGCGGGCTAGCACGTAGTCAACGAGCGCCGACAGCCGGGAGGTGGAGCGGCGGCCCGCGAGCTTGCGTGCCAGGAGCGTGCGGGCGGTCAGCCAGCGGTCGTGGTCCTTCAGACCGGCTTCGGCTGCTGCCGCGATGGCCTCGAGCTGCATGGCAAGGCGCCCGGCACTATCGCGCGGTCGCCGCCGCTCGCGCGGGATCGCCTTCAGCCCGTCGTGCAAGCACGGAAGGTGTGCGCGCGCTTTGCCGCGTTCGCGCAGCAGCGCCGCCGCAAGAAGTCGGCCGAGCCACGGCGTGTGCTGCAAGGGCTCGATCGCAGTCCAAGCGTCGGTGGCGATCGCCGCCGCCAGAACCGGAGGAAGGCTGCGCGTCTGACCGACGACGGCGCGCCAGTCATCGAGCCGTTCGTCCTCGTCCCAATCGAGGCCGTAGACCAGCGGGTCGCGCTCGGGCGCTCGCTTCGCCTGGGTGATGATCTCGCCGGCGAGCGTGCGGTCGGCCTGCGCGATGGCTGCATCGACGGCCGCGAACACATCGGCCAGCCGATCGTCCGCCGACGCCCCGCGCGGCGGCTCGGCGTCGTCCGCCTCGCCGTCCCCGCCAGCGACGTCGCGCGGTTCATCCACTTCTTTGTCCCGGTCGCCTGTCTCTTCGTCCTGGTCGCGCCCTCCCCTACCCCGCAGCCCGGTGAGCCCAGCCGCCGACAACGCCCAGTCCGGCTTGGCCTCGGCGATGCGTCGGCGTGTGCGCAGCACGGCGTGCGCGCGGGTGAGCTCGTGAGTCGGGGCGCGGATGTCCATACGAGCGTCGTGTAGAACGAGATCCTCGAGGTGGACGAGCTCGCCTTCCAGCCACAGAGTGGCGCAGGCATCAGTGAAGTGGGTCCGAGCGATCCAGCCGTCGCGGATCGGGCTTTTGGCAAGTCGTTCGTCGAGGCGAGCGAGCGAATCCTCCGCAGCGGCGAGCGTGCCCGCGATCTGGCTCCAGGGCAGCGGGTCGGGGATCTGGTAGCCGGAAGGCAAGGGCTTGATAACCTTAACGGGAATCGGTGTAACGGAAGCTAACACGACATTAGCGTCCGTCATAGGAGTGGCTTTCCACGCAACCTTCTCACTATCGATAACTAACCCTTATCGATAGTGTTGGACGTGAATCCGCAAATCGGCGAGTCTGGCCGCCCGCAGCCCGGAAAATCATCCCCGCCGGGCCTCCGATCGACGAGAGGGCCTGCAGCTTGCCAACCCTTCCCGCCTCCGGACGCGCTCGCCTGGCGCATAGACGCCGCGGCTTTGGACGACATTCGTGTCGGCCGAGCTCAACTGTCGTCGTAGAGACTGTCGCGAAAGGCCTTGTCGGCTCGGCGCGCCGCTGTCTTCTGGCCGCGCTGGCCGAGTTCTCGGACGAACCGCGCGCCGTCCTCGACCACGGAGGTCGGCTTTGGCTCAAGCTCGGCGTCAAGCTGCTCGTAGCCGGGCGCCAGCTCGCTGGCCTCGATCGCGGCAATGTCCTCCTCGGTCAGATCGACGGTCCGAACGGCCTGGCGATCGTGGCCGACTTCTTGGCGCCGCTCGGCCGCACCGGCCTCGCCCGCCGGCGCCGGCGGCGTATTGTTTTGTTTCGCGTGATCGCCCATGGCGCTTCCTTCCGTTCGCCCGCGATAGTAGCGCAAAGGCGCCCTCCCCGCACGGCGCCCGTTGAAATCGCCGCGAATCATCTTATAGTCACAGTGGTCATTATAGTCACAGGAGCCAATCATGACAGCTTCCCGAAAGACCACTCCCCCCGAATCGGACCATTGGACCGTGGCCGGCGCCAAGGCGCGGCTGTCCGAGGTGATCGAGCGCGCCCAGACCGATCCGCAGATCATCACCCGCCATGGCAAGCCCAGCGTCGTCATCGTCTCGGCCGAGGAATGGGCGCGCAAGACCGTCCGCAAGGGCACGCTGGCCGCGTTCCTGATGGCCTCGCCGCTGCGCGATGCCGATCTTGATCTCGAGCGGGTCCGCGATCAGCCGCGTGGCCTCGATCTATGAATCTCCTGCTCGACACCAATGTGCTGTCGGAGGTTCGCCGGCCGGCGCCGGACCCGAAAGTGCTCGCCTGGCTCGACACGATCGACGAGGACCGGGCGTTTATCAGCGTGGCATCGATCGCCGAGCTCCGGCGCGGCATCGCCCTGATGGACGATGGCCGCCGTCGCGAGGCGCTGAGCGCCTGGCTTGCGGAGGAGCTGCCGGCGCGCTTCGCCGGGCGGATCGTGCCGATCGATCCAGCGATCGCCGAACGCTGGGGCGATCTGATGGCGCAAGCCCGCCAGAGCGGCTTCGCGCTTTCGGTCATGGACGGGTTTTTTGCGGCCACCGCACTTGATCGAGAGCTCGTGCTAGCGACCCGCAACACCAAGGATTTTGCGTCGCTGGGCGTGCCGTTATTCAACCCGTGGACCGATGAAGGAGCGCCGGCATGACCACCCCTGCCCGCCTCCCGGACGCCGCTTCGCTCGAAAGAGTCCTTGCCGGACTGGATCCGGCCTTGGCCGATGCGGACCTTATCCCTGCCCTCACCGCCGCGTTTCCGGGCTTTGCATTCGGCGTTGCGCCGATTGATGACGATTGTTGGCGCGACACCCGATCGGTGCTTCGACCCGACGGCACGCGGCTCGGCGAATTGTGCCCTTGGATGATGGCCGAACTTGCCAGGGAAAACGGTTATGCGTCCGCGATCTGGAAGCGCCTGGGCGGATCGCGCCTACAGCTTCTGACGGAGTAGGGCAGATGGACGATATCACTTCCCGCGCGCTGGTCTCCGACCCCGAAGCCCGGCGGGCGTTGCAGCTCGACGCGCTGTCCGCGATCCTGCCGATGGAGCGCCGTGATCGGCTGGCCGAACTCCTGACCGACGATGACGTCGCAACGCTGAAGCATCTCGCGCGCGAGGGCATGGGCGAGAACACCCTGCGGGCGCTCGCCTCCGATCTGGCCTACCTTGAGGGTTGGGCGAAAGCCGCGACCGGCACGCCGTTGCCGTGGCCAGCGCCGGAAAGCCTGGCCCTGAAATACGTGGTCCATCACCTCTGGGATCCGGCCGAACGCGAAACCGATCCCCAACATGGGATGCCGGCCGAGGTCGCGGCCGAGCTGCGAGAGGCCTTGCTGCTTCGGACCGATGGGCCGCATGCGCCATCGACGGTCAAGCGCCGGCTGGCGAACTGGGGCACGCTGCATCGCTGGAAAGGGCAGGAGGGTCCATTCCACACGCCCAGTCTTCGCACAGCGGTCAGGCTGGCGATCCGGGCCAGCACCCGACCTCGGCAGCGCAAGAGCAAGCGAGCCGTGACCCGCGACGTGCTTGACCGGCTGCTTGCGACATGTCGCTCTGACCGTCTCGTCGACACCCGGGATCTGGCAATCCTGCTGCTGGCATTCGCCTCGGGCGGACGCCGACGCAGCGAGGTGGCGCGGCTCCGGGTCGAGCAGATCAGCGATGAGCCGGCGGTGCTGCTCGACCCCAAGGATCCCCATTCGCCGACCTTGTCATGCCTGGCGATCCAGCTCGGCCGGACTAAGACTGGCGTGGCGGACGAGGCGGGGAGGGTGATCCTTGTCGGGCCGCCGGTCGAGGCACTGCGCGAATGGCTTGAGCGCGCCGACATCGGCAAGGGGCCGATTTTCTGCGCCATCGATCGCTGGGAGGCGGTGGGCGAACGAGCGCTGACGCCGCAATCGATCAACCTGATCGTCAAGCGGCGCTGCGCGATGGCGGGTCTGGAGCCGAGGGAGTTTTCGGCGCACGGGTTGAGGTCAGGGTATCTGACGGAGGCGGCGCGCCAAGGCGTGGCCCTTCCCGAAGCGATGCAGCAGTCGCAGCACCGGTCAGTGCAGCAGGCGGCGAGCTACTACAATGACGCCGAGCGTGTTCGTGGGCGGGCCGTCCGCCTTGGTGTCTAGGTTGGGCCCCTTCGTTAAGTTGTCCACGTACAACTGCCCTCGAATCCAGTGTTCCGCGGACGCTCGGGAGGGGCGAATCAGTTGGTCGGTGCTAAGTTGTCAGCGTACAACATGCGTCATGTACGGGCTGATTCGGGCGCGAAGCTTCGGACCAGACCCAACTCGAGGGCGGCACCGTTAACCTTTCGTTAACTCAATAATCCTTGCGGCGTCGAGAGAATCGGGCATTACTCTCCATCAGCGCATTTTGAGGCAAACTGCTCAAAATTCCGCAGATGCAGAGATTAGGATGCCAACGTCAGCGAAGCCTCTCGACGAGAATGTGCGCGATCTGCGCTCCCTGATCAATGCGGACGCAGCGGAGCTTTCGGCGCGACTACGCGCCCAGCAGCTTCGCGACTTCCCGCCAGCGGCCGAGAAGACGATTCGTAGGTTTTCGTCGGCGGAAGCCGCCCGCTTCATCGGCATAGCTGAAGGCTACCTTCGGCAATTGGTGTCCGAAGGAAAGGGACCTCCAGCACCAGCGAACAGCCGTCGGAGTTATTCGATCGAAGACATCGAAGCGTTGCGCCGCGACCTCGACAGCGCGGGCAAAGGTGCTCGTCGCTACGTCCCACATCGGCGCGACACCGAGGCTCTCCAGGTCATTTCGGTCATGAATTTCAAGGGCGGCAGCGGCAAGACCACGACCGCCGCCCACCTCGCGCAATATCTCGCATTCCGAGGCTATCGCGTCCTGGCCATTGACCTCGATCCGCAAGCAAGCCTGTCAACACTGTTCGGGCACCAGCCCGAACTGGATGTTGGCGACAACGAGACAATCTTTGGCGCCATCCGCTACGACAGTGAGCGCCGTCCAATGCCGGAGATCGTGCGCGCCACCTACATTCCGAATCTCCACATCGTTCCGGGTCAGCTCGAACTCATGGAATTCGAGCACGAGACACCCAAGGCTTTGATGACGCGACAGAGCAACGACTCGATGTTCTTCGCCAGAATCGGCGAAGCTTTGGCGCAGGTCAGCGACGCCTACGATGTCGTGGTGATCGATTGCCCTCCGCAACTCGGCTTCCTCACCCTGTCTGCACTCTGCGCTGCGACAGCAGTTTTGATTACCGTCCATCCTCAGATGCTCGACGTGATGTCGATGTCGCAATTCCTGAACATGACCGGAAGTCTGCTTGATGTCGTCGCCGAGGCCGGCGGCGCGACCCAATACGATTGGATGCGCTATCTCGTCACCCGTTATGAGCCTAGTGACGGCCCACAAACGACGATGGTTGGTCTGATGCGCTCCATCTTCGGCTCACGCGTGCTGACCCACCCGATGGTGAAGAGCACCGCAATAGCAGATGCCGGGCTCACAAAGCAGACCCTATACGAGGTCGAACGACAGCAGTTTACGCGCGGCACGTACGACCGCGCCATCGAAGCCCTCGATCTCGTGAACGGAGAAATCGAAAGCCTCATCAAGCAAGTCTGGAAGAGGAATTAGCCATGGCGCGCAAGATCAGCTTTGATCTTCCGACGACGGCGGATCAGACACCACAAGAAGCGGCGCCCAATTCGCCCGCCAACCGCGTTCGGCCGTTGCTGGGACTTGATCGCCCGATCAAGCAATCGAGTGCGCTTGGCGCAATATCGCAATCGCTTGGCGGCATCTCAGAGAAAGTCAAACGCGCGGAAGAGATCGAACAAAAGCTCATTGAAGGCCAGGTGATTGTTGAACTCGACCCGGCGGTCATCGACAATTCTTTCATCCCTGACCGTATGGAAGCCACCGAGGAGCAGAACGCGGCCTTCCGCGAGTTGATTCGCGACCACGGACAAAACGTCCCGATTCTCGTTCGCCCAAAGCCCAGCGACACGGAGCGCTACGAGGTAGCGTTTGGCCACCGACGCCTGCGAGCCGCCCGAGATATTGGCATCAAAGTACGGGCGGTGGTGCGCTCGCTTACCGATGAGCAATTGGTCATTGCGCAGGGGCAGGAGAACAGCGGGCGCACAGATCTTACTTTTATCGAACGAGCCCGCTTTGCGGCGAGACTCGAAGATCGGAAATTTTCGCGCGAGATCATAATGGCGTCACTCAACGTCGACAAAGCCGCACTCTCGCGGCTCATCTCGATCGCGACCCGAGTGCCGGCTGCCGTTATCGAAGCGATCGGGCCGGCACCAGCCTTCGGCCGGGTGCGCTGGCAAGAACTAACGGATCTGCTGGAGCACGAAAACAATCGCACTCGTGCGATCGACTTGGTCAAAGACCCAAGCTTCCGCGCCTTGGATACGGATAAGCGCTTTGAGACTCTGGCGGCCGGGCTACGCGAGAAGACGTCGCGCGCTCGCGCCGAAACGTGGGCGGCCAAGGATGGAACGCATGCTGCCAAGGTCTCCCGTGCCGGCAAGAAGCTTACGCTGACATTTGACGATCGCATCGCTCCTAAGTTCGGCGACTTTGTCAGACAGCGGCTTCAGACGCTCTACGACGAATTCAAAGCGGGCGATCCGCCAGCATAACCCAGCTTGCCTAGTCGGAATGAGCCGACCGGATCAAGACACCGCAACCAAGTCGGAGAACCATAGGCAAAAGAAAAGGCCCCCGAAACGTCACCGTCCCGGAAGCCCCTCTGTCGTGTTTGGCGACTGATAGAGAATCACTTCCGCGAATCGCAGTCAAGTGTCTCGTGAGAGACGGCGTCGTTTTGACGAGCAGATTTTCTTTGCCCTAACTGAGGCAAAGACATGCAGTCACACTCTCCAACGACGCCCTTTGGGCGGCGATCGCTGACGCTTACCCATGTGGCAAGCCAAATGGTGGCCGCCGCGCGGTCGCCCGAGAAGGTCGTACACAAATGGAAGATCTTTCATGCCATCTGCACGGCGCGGCCGCGCCTTGGCGTTTCCGAGCGGTCGCTCTCAGTTTTGAACGCGCTTCTCACCTTCCATCCAGAGACCGCACTCACGGGAGAGGACGATCTGATCGTCTTCCCATCGAACCACCAACTGTCGCTCCGGGCGCATGGGATGCCGGCATCGACGCTCCGGCGCCATCTTGCTGTACTCGTCGATGCCGGCCTGGTCGTTCGGCGGGATAGTCCGAACGGCAAACGCTATGCTCGCAAGGGCAGCGGCGGCGAGATCGAGCTCGCCTTCGGCTTCGATATCTCCCCCCTGGTTGTGCGATCCGAAGAGTTCGAGAGCCTGGCGGCCGACATCGAGGCAGAAGCGCGGGCGCTCAAGCTCGTCCGGGAGCGGATCACGCTGTGCCGGCGAGACATTGCCAAGATGATCGCAACCGGTATCGAAGAAGCCGTCCCGACCCGTAGGGGAGGGCAGGGGCCCGCCGACTGGCAGGAGGTTCACGCTGCCTTCCGCTCGATCGTCGATCAGATTCCGCGTACGGCAACGAGGCAAGAACTTGAACCGATCGCCGAAGAGCTATCCCAGCTTGCCGATGACGTGCTCAATCTTCTGGAAACATACATCAAAACCAAGAATCCAAGCGCCAATGAGTCCCATTCTGAGCGCCACATACAGAATTCAAATACAGATCCCTTTATTGATCTTGAACCTAGCCTTCCAGAAGGCAGGGCGGCGAGGGCTGAGCCAACACCCCAAGCACCGAGGGTGGCGGAAGGGACCTATCCGTTGGGAATGG
>JAIEPP010000088.1 GCA_019748335.1 Xanthobacteraceae bacterium | reverse complement strand
CCCACGACCAGATCGAAGCCATGACCATGGCCGACAAGATCGTGGTGATGCATGACGGCATCGTCGAGCAGATGGGCTCGCCGCTCGAGCTCTACGATACGCCCGCCAACCAGTTCGTCGCGGGCTTCATCGGTTCGCCGGCAATGAACTTCCTCAAGGGCAAGGTGAAGGTCAACGGCAGCGCCTTCTTCGAAGGCCCGAACGGCGTCAAGCTGCCGCTGGCCTCGGCGCCCGCCAATTCAGACGGCAAGCCCGCGGTCTACGGCGTACGTCCCGAGCATTTCACCATCGCTGACGACGGCGCCGAAGCCGAGATCGTCGTGGTCGAGCCGACCGGTTCGGAAACCCAGGTCTTCGCCAAGCTCGGCGGCGAGCAGGTGGTCGCCGTGTTCCGCGAGCGGCATCAATTCAATCCGGGCGACAAGATCAGGCTCAAGCCAGATCCGTCGCTCGTGCATCTGTTCGACGAGACCTCAGGCAAACGCCTGAACGCCTGAACAACCAGACCAAAACAATAAAAACAAAAAAATAATTCAACAAATCAAAGGGAGATTGGACCATGAACGACTTTACTCGCCGCTCTCTGCTTCAGGGTGGCACCGCGCTTGCGGCGGCAGGCGCTCTCACTGGACCGGCACTGCTCGAATTCGCCAAGGCCTGGGCGCAAACCGCGCCGTGGAAAGCGGAGCCGGGCGCCAAGCTGACGGTAATGCGCTGGAAGCGCTTCGTGCCGGCGGAAGACGATGCGTTCAATGCGATGGTGGCGGCTTTCAAGGCGGCGACCGGCACCGACATGAACGTGTTCTCGGAGTCCTTCGAGGACGTGCAGCCGAAGGCTTCGGTTGCCGCCAACACCGGCTCCGGCATCGACATGGCCTGGGGCCTGCACACGCTGCCGCAGCTGTTCCCGACCAAAGTCCTGAAGATGAACGACGTTGCCGATTACCTCGGGAAGAAGTACGGCGGATGGACCGATGCCGCCGCCAAGACCTGCAAGCTCGGCAACGACTGGCTCGGCATCCCCGTCGCCACCATCGGCGGCTACATGACCTACCGCAAGTCGGCGCTCGACAAGGCCGGCTTCAAGGAATTCCCGACCGACTTCCCGGGCTTTCTTGCGATGTGCAAGGCGTTGAAGGCCAATAACACCCCGGCGGGTTTCGCGCTCGGTCACGCCACCGGCGACGCCAATGGCTGGCTGCACTGGATCCTGTGGGGTCACGGCGCCTATACCGTCGACAAGGACGACAAGGTCATCATCAACTCGCCGGAAACGGCGAAGGCGCTGGAATATTGCAAGCAGCTCTCGGACGCCTTCATTCCCGGCGTGGCGTCCTGGAACGACGGCTCGAACAACAAGGCGTTCCTGGCAGGTGAACTCTACTGCACCGCCAACGGCATCTCGATCTATGTCGCGGCCAAGGACGATCCGAAGATGAAGGATCTGGCCGAGGACACCTATCACGCGCTGTATCCGGTTGGGCCGATCGGCAAGCCGACCGAGCTGCAGCTCGCGGTTCCGATCCTTGCCTTCAACTTCACCAAGTATCCGAATGCGGCGAAGGCGTTTACCGCCTTCATGCTGGAGAAGGAGAACTACGAGAAGTGGCTGTCGGGCGCGCGGGGCTATCTGACCCATACGCTCAACGCCTACGACTCGGCTCCGGTTTGGACCGCCGATCCGAAGAACCAGGTGTTCAGCCAGGCCAGCAAGCGCGCGCTGCCCGCTTCCGGCATCGGCACGCCCGGCGAGAAGGCGGCGACGGCGATCGCCGACTTCATCGTGGTCGATATGTTCGCCAATTACTGCACCGGGTCGAAGGATGCCAAGACGGCGATGTCCGAAGCCGAACGGCAACTGAAGCGCATCTATCGCTGACGAAACGGGAGCGGGCGGCGGAGTGCCGCCGTCCGCTCCTTCCTGTTTTCAATCGGGACATCGCATATGGCCGACATCGCGCTCCAGCCACGGGTAGCCAAGCCGCAGATCCGCGAAGCCACCACGTGGGACCAGATCAAGACCAACCGCAACTGGCTTGGTTTCTGGTTCATGATGCCGGCGATGGGGTTTCTGATCTTCTTCCTGGCCTATCCGCTGGGACTGGGCATCTGGATTTCGTTCACGGACGCCAAGATCGGGCGGCCCGGCCAGTTCATCGGTGTCGAGAACTACCAGTGGCTCTGGGATGATTCGATCTTCTGGCTCTCGGTCTTCAACACGCTGCTCTATACGTTCATCGCGAGTGCGATCAAGTTTGCGATCGGCCTCTATCTCGCGCTGCTGTTGAACGAGAACATGCCGTTCAAGGCGATGCTGCGGGCGCTGGTGCTGATTCCCTTCATCGTGCCGACCGTGCTGTCGGCGCTGGCCTTCTGGTGGATCTTCGATTCCCAGTTCTCGATCATCTCGTGGTCGCTGAAGCACATGGGGCTGATCGACTACAACATCAATTTCCTTGGCGACAGGACGTGGGCCCGGGCCTGCGTGATCTTCGCCAACATCTGGCGCGGCGTTCCGTTTGTCGCAATCACGCTGCTGGCCGGCCTGCAGACGGTGCAGCCCTCGCTCTATGAGGCCGCGACGCTGGACGGTGCCAGCCGGTGGGAGCTGTTTCGTTACATCACCTATCCGCTGCTGACGCCGATCATCGCGGTCGTGATGACGTTCTCGGTGCTGTTCACCTTTACCGATTTCCAGTTGATCTGGGCGATGACGCGGGGCGGTCCGGTCAATGCCACGCATCTGATGGCGACGTTGTCGTACCAGCGCGCGATCATTGCGGGTCAGCTGGGCGAGGGAGCTGCGATTTCGAGCGCGATGATTCCGTTCCTGCTGGCCGCGATCATGGTGTCGTGGTTCGGATTGCAGCGTAGGAAGTGGCAGCAGGGGGAGAACAATGACTGATCTCTCCAACGCGTACTTTATTTTTGCGCGAACGGGGCAAGCCCCGCACGCGCCGGGAGAAAACAATGACTGATCTCCCCGCGACCCAGAAGCCCGTCGATCTCAAGGCCATTCTGTCGACGCCGTCGCGCATCGATAACTCTGAAGGCATGAGCTATCTGCAGTCGCTGCCGCGCCGGCTGGTGACGCTCTATCTGCCGCTGTCGATCATCGTGTTCGTGCTGCTGTTCCCATTCTACTGGATGGGACTGACGGCGATCAAACCGGACGAACAACTGATCGATCTCGAGACCTTCAGCCCGTTCTGGACCTGGAATCCGACCTTCAAGCACATCCACAAGCTGCTGTTCGAGAGCTACTATCCGTGGTGGCTCTGGAACACGATGTATGTCGCCGTCTGCGCCACCATCCTGTCGATCGTAGCCTCCGTGCTGGCTGCCTATGCCATCGTGCGGCTGCGCTACAAGGGCGCGCATTGGGTCGGCGGCCTGATCTTCCTGTCCTATCTGGTGCCGCCATCGATCCTGTTCATTCCGCTGGCGACCGTCGTGTTCCAGTACGGCCTGTTCGATTCCCCGATGGCGCTGATCCTGACCTATCCGACCATCCTGATTCCGTTCTCAACCTGGCTCTTGATGGGCTATTTCAAGACCATCCCGTTCGAGCTGGAGGAATGCGCGCTGATCGACGGCGCCAGCCGCTGGCAGATCCTGATCAAGATCGTGCTGCCGCTGGCGATCCCGGGTCTGATCTCGGCGTTCATCTTCTGCTTCACGTTGTGCTGGAACGAGTTCATCTATGCGTTGACCTTCCTGCAATCGACCTCGAACAAGACGGTGCCGGTGGCGATCGTCAACGAATTCGTCGATGGCGACGTCTACCGCTGGGGCTCGCTGATGGCGGGGGCGCTGGCGGGCTCGCTTCCGCTGGTTATCCTTTACGCCTTCTTCGTCGAGCACTATGTGTCGGCGATGACGGGAGCCGTGAAGGAATAACGGCATCGGGTCTGGGTTGGGGCGTTCAACCGCGCCCTAGAGCCTTATCGGTTCTGATTGAATCAGAACCGGGCTCTAGTCTTTTGTTTTGACGCGTTTTCTTTACGCGAAGCGGCATCCACTTCGCTCGAAAACGCTATAGTGGGATATTTCACAGACAGTGCGCTGCAACTCTGGGTATAGTTCTCCGGTCGGGTATCCACCGGAGGAACACCATGGATCGCGCTGTCAAAATCGTCCGCGCCATTTTTCCCGGAGCCAAGGCCGAATATGTTGCGGCATTCGAGGCCGGCGATGCCAGACTGGCCGCGGCCGGCATCACGACGCCGCTACGTCTTGCACATCTGCTGGCACAATGCGGCGCGGAGACCGGCGGCCTCAAGGTCACCCGCGAGTCGCTGATGTACACGACGGAGGCGCGGTTAAAGCAGATCTTCAACAACATGTCGTTGAGCAAGCCGTTGATGCCCGGCGAGGTGAGAATGCTGTTGCGCCAGGAGAAGGATCTTGGCGAACGCTTCTACGGCATCGCTTTGCCGAGCGATCTCTATGAGAGGAAAGGCATCAATGGCGGTATCAACCCCGGTAACACGCGAAAAGCGCGCAGCCTCGGCAATGACCGCCCCGGCGACGGCTTTCTGTTCCGTGGCAACGGGCTGCTGCAAACCACCGGCGGCAAGGCGCACAAGGAAGCGGGCAATCAGGTTCGTGTAGACTTCTTCAATCACCCCGAACTGGTAACGGCCGCCGAGCATGCGCTGAAACCGGTGCTGTTCGAGTGGACCGGGTCACGATGCAACGGTTTTGCAGACGACGACAACCTGCTGAAGATTTCGCGCGCCATCAATCTGGGGAATCCGAATTCCAGGAGCACGCCGAACGGCATGGACGATCGCAAGCTCTACCTCAAAAAGGCAAAAAGAGCGCTCGGCATCTGAGGCGGCGCTGGACTGGCGCAGGGGCCGTTTTTGACGTCGTTTGGAACGCGCCATGCGATGCCGGGACTGAAAGTCCGGAAACCGGAAACGGCGGCGTTCCCGACTTTCCTAAGCAAACGTTTTATGCGAGCAATGGCCGCCGCCGCGAAAGCTGGCGAATGCGGAATTAAAGCATAAACGGGAGCGGAACCTTGCATATTCTGATTTTGGGCGCCGCCGGCATGGTCGGCCGCAAGCTGACCGAACGGCTGCTGCGCGACGGCCGCCTCGGCACGCACGACATCACCCGCATGACCCTGCAGGACGTGGTGGCGCCGACCAAACCCGCCAACGCGTCGATCCCGATCACGGTGGTGGCCTCCGACTTTGCCGATGCGGGCGCCGCGGCGCCGTTGATTGCCCACCGGCCGGAGGTGATCTTCCACCTCGCCGCAATCGTCTCGGGCGAGGCCGAGGCTGAATTCGACAAGGGCTACCGGATCAATCTCGACGGCACGCGCCACCTGATCGACGCGATCCGCGCCGTCGGCGGCGGCTACAAGCCGCGGCTGGTATTCACGTCCTCGATCGCGGTATTCGGCGCACCGTTCCCGGAAAAGATCGGCGACGAGTTCTTCCACACCCCGCTGACCAGCTACGGCACCCAGAAGTCGATCTGCGAACTCCTGATCAACGACTATACCCGCAAGGGCCTGCTCGACGGCATCAGCATCCGCCTGCCGACGATCTGCGTGCGGCCGGGCAAGCCGAACAAGGCAGCCTCCGGCTTTTTCTCCAACATCATGCGCGAACCGCTGGCGGGCGAGGAGGCGGTGCTGCCGGTGTCCGACGACGTCCGCCACTGGCATGCCTCGCCGAAATCGGCGGTCGGGTTTCTCGTCCACGCCGGCACCATGGACCTCAACGCGATGGGCGCGCGGCGCAATCTCAGCATGCCCGGAATGTCGGTGACGGTAGGCGAGCAGATCGCAGCCCTCGAGCGCGTCGCCGGCAAGAACGTCACCGCGCGGATCAAACGGGTGCCGGATCCGACCATCATCGGCATCGTCGGCGGCTGGCCGCGCGACTTCGTCACCGACCGCGCGCTCAAGCTCGGCTTCACCACCGCCGAAAAGACCTTTGACGACATCATCCGGATTCACATCGAGGATGAGCTCGGCGGCAAGTTCGCGGCCTGACGTGAGTTCGCGCCTGTTCTCGCGGATGCAGTCATGACCAAGGTAGCCTGCATCGGCGAATGCATGATCGAGCTGAAGCAGGCCAACGGCGGCCTGTTCTCACGCGGCTATGGTGGCGATACGCTGAACACCGCCGTCTATCTCTCGCGTCTTGGGTGCGGTGTCGATTACATCACCGCGCTCGGCGACGACGGCCTTAGCGACGAGATGATCGCCGGATGGGCAGCGGAGGGCGTCGGCACAACGCGCGTGGTGAGGCTGCGCGGCAAGCTGCCGGGTCTCTATTTGATCGAGACCGACGCCAGCGGCGAGCGCCGGTTCTTTCACTGGCGCGACAGCGCCGCGGCGCGCAGCCTGATGGAGTTGCCCGAAACGGATGACATCCTGAATTCGCTCGCGGGTTACGACGTCGTTTATCTCTCGGCGATCACGCTATCGCTGTACGGCGAGCAGGGCCGTGCGCGACTGTTCACCGCGCTGAAGGCTGCGCGTTCGCGCGGCGCGCGGTTTGCCTTCGACACCAATTTCCGTGCCCGCGGCTGGCCTGACCTCGACATCGCGCGTGCGGTGTTTGAGGAGGCCTTTGAAGCTGCCGATATCGTGCTGGCCTCGACGGAAGATCTGCTGCCGCTGTATCCCGGCGAAAGCCATGACGCGCTGCTGGCGCGGATTCCGGGCGGGGAGGTGGTGTTGAAGCTTGCCGAACCCGCGAGCATCCTGCGTCTCGACGGCGTTTCGCATCGGACGAGAGCAGAGCCTGTCAAATCTCCCGTCGTCGATACCACGGCCGCCGGTGACAGTTTTGCCGCGGCCTATGTCGCTGCGCGGCTGGCAGGCGCAGATCCGCTGGACGCCGCGCAAGCGGGGCATCGTCTGGCCGGCGTTGTGGTATGTCATTCCGGCGCCATCATCCCGCGGGCGGCGATGCCGCCCGACATGATTTCGACCACCTCACGCAAGGCTTCGCCATGACCGCAGCATCACGACAGCAAAAGCTCGCCGAGCTCTTCAAGGCAGCCACCGTGATCCCCGTGCTCACCATCGAACGGCGGGAAGACGCGGTGCCGCTGGCCAGGGCGCTGGTGGCCGGCGGCGTGCGCGTCCTCGAAGTCACGCTGCGCACGCCGGTCGCGATCGAGGCTGCCAAGGCGATGATCGCAGAGGTGCCGGACGCCATTGTCGGCATCGGCACCATCCTCAATGCCGACGATCTCGCGCGGGCCAAGGCGCTCGGCGCCAGGTTCGGCATCAGCCCGGGCGGTACGCCCGAGCTGCTGAAAGCCGCCGCCGCCGGAGACCTGCCGTTCGCACCGGGGATCGCGACCGCCTCCGAGCTGATGCAGGCGCTGGCCCATGGCCTCGACATCGTCAAATTCTTCCCGGCGGAGCAGTCCGGCGGTATCAAGGCACTGCGGGCGCTGGCGGGGCCGTTTCCGAACATCCGGGTCTGCCCGACCGGCGGCATCGGCGAGGCCAATGCGGCGTCCTGGCTGGCCGAGCCGAATGTGCTGGCGGTCGGCGGATCCTGGCTGTGCCCGCCGGCCGATATCCGCGCCGGCAATTGGGCCGGCATAACGGCCATGTGCGCGCGGGCGATGAAATTGCTGAAACCGGTTTCCCGATAGGCTACAAAGCCGTCCGAAACCAGATCAGGGAGAACGATCATGACAGCCAGCATCGTGGGATGGGCGCACACGCCATTCGGCAAGTTCGACGCGGAAACCGTCGAGAGCCTGGTGGTGAAGGTGGCGACCGAAGCGCTGGCGGATGCCGGCATTTCCGCCGGCGACGTCGACGAAATCGTGCTTGGGCATTTCAATGCCGGTTTCTCGCCGCAGGATTTTACCGCCTCCTTGGTGCTGCAGGCCGACCCGAAGTTGCGTTTCAAGCCGGCCACGCGCGTCGAGAATGCCTGCGCGACGGGCTCCGCCGCCGTGCATCAGGGTATCCGGGCGATCGCCGCGGGTGCTGCCAAGATCGTGCTGGTGGTCGGCGTCGAACAGATGACGCGGACGCCGGCGGCCGAGATCGGCCGCAACCTCCTGAAGGCGTCGTATTTGCCTGAAGACGGCGACACCGTCGGCGGCTTTGCCGGCGTGTTCGGCAAGATCGCGCAGAGCTATTTCCAGAAGTACGGCGACCAGTCCGATGCGCTGGCGATGATCGCGGCCAAGAACCACAAGAACGGCGTCGCCAATCCCTATGCGCAGATGCGCAAGGATTTTGGCTTCGAGTTCTGCCGCGCCGAAAGCGAGAAGAACCCATTCGTCGCCGGTCCCCTGAAGCGCACCGATTGCTCGCTGGTGTCGGATGGCGCCGCAGCTTTGGTGCTGACCGACAGCGAGACCGCCAAGACCATGGGCAAGGCGGTGAATATCCGCGCCACCGCCCATGCGCAGGATTTCCTGCCGATGTCCAAGCGCGACATCCTGCAGTTCGAGGGCTGCACGGTGGCCTGGCAGCGCGCACTGGCGCAAGCCGGCGTGACGCTGTCCGATCTCTCCTTTGTCGAAACCCATGACTGCTTCACCGTCGCCGAACTGATCGAATATGAAGCGATGGGCCTGACGCCGCGCGGGCAGGGTGCCCGCGCCATCAAAGAGGGCTGGACCCAGAAGGACGGCAAGCTGCCGATCAATCCGTCCGGCGGGTTGAAGGCCAAGGGTCATCCGATCGGTGCCACCGGCGTCTCCATGCATGTGCTGAGCGCGATGCAGCTCGTCGGCCAGGCACCCGAGGGCATGCAGCTCAAGAACGTCAAACTTGCCGGCATCTTCAACATGGGTGGTGCCGCGGTGGCGAATTACGTCTCGGTGCTGGAACCGGCGAAGTAACCGGGGGTTGGGGTGGGCAAGCGCGGCTTGCGCCGCGCCTGTCTTGCGGCTGGCGATTATTGGAGGATGCGTCATGGGCGATGAAAGCTCACTATCGTTGCCCGAACTCGAGGACCGGATTGCGATCCTCCGTGACAATATCCGGCAGCTTGTCGAACAGGCCGCCGGTGCCTCAGGCGAGCGAAACGAGGAGCGCGTGGCTGACCGCCTCAGTCAGCAGAACGAAGAGCTCGAGCGGTTGATCAAAGAGCGCGACAGCAAGTCGAAGTAGTCGTTGACGTCCGAGCGCAGGCCCGGACGACGACTCGACGCATACGCCCATACCCCTGGCGCCCTTGATCTTCCCGGAAACCTCCCGTTACTAGACCGGAACGACAAACTCCGGGAGCGACGTGGACCATGGGACCATTGCAGGGCATCAAGGTCATCGACATGACGACCGTGCTGATGGGGCCCTATGCCACCCAGATGCTCGGCGATTACGGCGCCGACGTCATCAAGGTGGAATCGCTCGATGGCGACGTGACGCGGCAGATTGGGCCGACGCGCCATCCCGGCATGGGACCGGTATTCCTCAACACCAACCGCAGCAAGCGTTCGATCTGCCTCGACCTGAAGAAGCCGGCCGGGCGCGACGCCGTGCTGCGGCTGATCAAGACCGCCGACGTGCTGGTCTACAACGTGCGCCCGCAGGCGATGGCGCGGCTGCAACTCGGCTACGACGTGGTGTCGAAAATCAACCCGCGGCTGATCTATGCCGGCGTGTTCGGCTTCGGCCAGGACGGGCCTTATGCGGCAAAACCCGCTTATGACGACCTGATTCAGGGCGCCACGGCGCTGCCGGCACTGATGGCGCAGACGTCCGATGGCGTGCCGCGCTATGTTCCCAATGCGCTGGTCGATCGCATCGTCGGCCTCACGGCGGTCGGCGCGATCTGCGCCAGCCTGGTCGATCGCGACCGTACCGGCCGCGGACAGCGCGTCGATATACCGATGTTCGAGACCATGGCCGGTTTCGTCATGGGCGATCACATGGGCGGGCTGACCTACGAACCGCCGCTCGACAAGGGCGGCTATGCCCGGCATCTGTCGCCGGACCGGCGGCCCTACAAGACCTCCGACGGCTATATCTGCGTCATCGTATATAACGACAAGCAGTGGCAGAATTTCTTCGACGCAACCGGTCGCGACGACCTGCGCGTCGATCCGAAATTCGCGACCTTTGCCGGCCGCTCCGTCAACATCGACACCGTCTACGCCGAACTCGCGCGCATCCTGGAAACCAAAACCACGGCCGAATGGAGCAACATTCTCGAGAAAGCCGACGTGCCGGTCATGCCGATGCACGACCTCGAGAGCCTGTTGCAGGACCCGCACATCGTCGCGACCGACTTCTTCCCCGTCATCGATCACCCGACCGAGGGACGTATCCGCAACATGAAGGTCTCGGCGCAATTCTCGGAAACGCCGGTCGAGACCAAACGGCTGGCGCCGCGCCACAGCGAACACAGTGCGGAAATTCTGCGCGAGGCGGGTTTCACCGCCGACGAGATCACGGCCCTGGTGCGCGACGGCGTCACCAAGGCGATACCAAACACATAGGACAAGACAGATGGACTTCGCACTCTCCGCCAACCAGGAATCGATCCGCGACGCGGTCGGCAAGATCTGTTCGCGCTTCGACGATGCCTATTGGCTGAAGAAGGACAAGGAGGGCGGCTATCCCGCCGACTTCCACCGTGCGCTGGCCGACGCCGGCTGGCTCGGCATCTGCATGCCCGAGGAGTATGGCGGCGCCGGTCTTGGGATAACTGATGCCGCGATCATGATGCACACGATCGCGGCGTCGGGCGCCGGCATGTCGGGCGCGTCGGCGGTGCACATGAACGTGTTCGGGCTCAATCCGGTGGTCGTGTTCGGCACCAAGGAGCAGTGCACGCGGATGCTGCCGCCGATCATCGACGGCCGCGACAAGTCCTGCTTTGCGGTCACCGAGCCCAATACCGGGCTCAACACCACGCAGTTGAAGACCCGTGCGGTGCGCAAGGGCGACAAATACATCGTCAACGGCCAGAAGGTGTGGATTTCAACTGCCCAGGTCGCCAACAAGATCTTGCTGCTGGCGCGCACCACGCCGCTGGAAGAAGCGAAGAAACCGACGCAGGGACTGAGCCTGTTCTATACCGATTTCGACAAGAAGCGCGTTGCCGTGCACGAGATCGAGAAGATGGGCCGCAAGCCCGTCGATTCCAATGAACTGTTCTTCGAGAATTTTGAGATCCCCGTCGAGGATCGCCTCGGCGAGGAAGGCCGCGGCTTCGAATACATCCTGCACGGCATGAACCCGGAACGCATCCTGATCGCGGCCGAAGCGGTCGGACTCGGCCAGATCGCACTCTCCAAGGCTTCCGCCTATGCCAAGAACCGCATCGTGTTCAACCGCCCGATCGGCATGAACCAGGCGATCCAGCATCCGCTGGCGAAGAACTGGATGGAGCTGGAAGCCGCCTGGCTGATGGTGATGTCGGCCGGCTGGCAATACGACCAGGGCATGCCCTGCGGCCCGGCGGCCAACGCCGCAAAGTATCTCGCGGCCGAAGCCGGCTTCCATGCCTGCGAGCAGGCCATCATGACCCATGGCGGCTTTGGTTACGCCAAGGAATATCATGTCGAGCGCTATCTGCGTGAATCCCTGATCCCGCGGATCGCCCCGATCAGCCCGCAGCTCATTCTCAGCTTCATCGCCGAGAGGGTGCTGGGGATGCCGAAGTCTTACTGAGAACTATCAAGCATGAGCTTCATCACCGGCGTCGGTCTGACGTCCTATGGCAAGCACGAAGGCTCGTCCTCGCTCGATCTCATGAGCAAGGCGGCGGAGATGGCGATTGCCGATGCCGGGCTGAAGCGCGCGGAGATCGACGGCATTCTGTGTGGCTATTCGACGGTGTCGCCGCACATCATGCTGGCGACCGTGTTTGCCGAGCACTTTGGCATCCAGCCGTCCTATGCCCATGCGGTGCAGGTCGGCGGTGCCACCGGGCTCGCGATGACGATGCTGGCGCATCATCTGGTCGATGCCGGCGTGGCAAGGCACGTGCTGGTGGTCGGCGGCGAGAATCGCTTGACGGGCCAGAGCCGCGACGCCTCGATCCAGGCGCTGGCGCAGGTCGGCCACCCCGATTACGAGGTGACGCTGGGACCGACCATCCCCGCTTACTACGGCCTCGTCGCGTCGCGCTACATGCACGAGTATGGCGTCACACAGGAAGACCTCGCCGAATTCGCCGTGCTGATGCGCGCGCATGCGCTGACGCATCCCGGCGCGCAATTCCACGACGCGATCACGGTTGCCGACGTGATGGCCTCGAAGCCGGTGGCGATGCCGCTGAAGCTGCTGGATTGCTGCCCGGTGTCGGACGGCGGCGCGGCGTTCGTGATCAGCCGCGAGCGCACTGGTACGGCAGGTATTCGCGTGCGCGGCGCTGCGCAGGCGCATACGCATCAGCATGTCACCGCGGCGCCCGCATTAAGCGAGCTCGGCGCCGAGATTGCGATTGCCAAGGCCAAAGCAGCCTCCGGTCTTGCGATTTCGGATGTCCGCTACGCCGCGGTCTATGACAGCTTTACGATCACGCTCGCGATGCTGCTGGAAGACCTCGGTCTGGCTGAGCGAGGCGAGGCGGCGGCGCTCGTGCGCTCGGGTCATTTCGGCCGCGACGGCGCGATGCCGCTCAATACCCATGGCGGGCTACTGAGCTACGGCCATTGCGGCGTCGGCGGCGCGATGGCGCATCTGGTCGAGACCCATTTGCAGATGACCGGGCGCGCCGGCAACCGGCAGGTGCGCGACGCCTCGATTGCGCTGTTGCACGGCGACGGCGGCGTGCTGTCGACGCATGTCAGCATGTTCCTGGAGCGGGTGCGATGAGCGAGCGAGCGGCCGACTGGACCAAGGGCGTCGAGGCGATTGTCTATCAATCCTGCGGCGCCTGCGGGAAAACGCAGTATTTCCACCGCAGTTTCTGTGCCGCCTGCGGCGCGCCGGAGCCGGTGACCAAACGCGCCAGCGGGGCAGGGACAGTCTATGCGACATCGCTGGTCTGCCGCGCTGCGACGCCGGAAACCCGGGCGCATGTGCCTTACAACATTCTGCTGGTCGATACTGTCGAGGGCTTTCGCATGATGGCCCATGGCGACAACGATCTCGCCATCGGCGACGCGGTCACCGCCCGATACCAATCATTTGCGGGGAGGCTGGTGCCGTACTTCGCGAAAGCGAAGTAGGGACTTGCGAGGCAACGAAGCGATCCAGAGCTACGCGAAACTAGTAAGGTCTGGATTGCTTCGTTGCTTTACACTCGCAATGGCTGACGTCACCGCCAGTAGAACACGACACTGGCGATGACGAGCATTGCCGTCACCGCCAGCGTCTGCGCGAGCGCTTCCGAGGCCGCCCTTTTGGTGGCTTCCTTCATGTCCAACTCCCTAGACCTGGGCATAGCTCGTCTTTGCGCGAAACACGCGCACACAACGGCCAATGATTTTTACTCGGAACGCCCCGCGACGAGTATCCGCTCTGATGAGTCCCCACTCAGCGAATATCGACAGTCTCAAAATCGACCAGCAATAAGGCGGCAATTTGGCCCGCGCGTAGCCGGTTTGTGCGCGCGGCAAGGAGTTTTCTGGGAACAGTCTCTGGGGATAATGAGCTGGGGTTACAGCTTGCGGGCGCGTTTCAGGCCATCGAGCTGCGCCGGAATCGCGGCGGGATCCGTCACCGGATACGAACAGAATGTCGGGGTGCAGGCGAACGCCGCCGGTCCATCGGGAAAATCCGGATAGTCGACGTCGATATTGGCGAGCTTGCCCTCGCGCTTGTCCCACCACTCCGCCCGCTTGTTCGCGAGTGGATAAGCGAGCGCCGCCTTGAACAAAGCAGGCGAGCGCGGATCGTCCTTGGCGCCGAAGATACGAATCATGGAGCTTCCAGGAATGTTCGTGGCCGGTGTGCGTGACGCGGAATATCGCAGGTCGTGCTATCAGCAAGAATACACTGGGCCGTGAGTTATTCCGGTTACCGGCCAGCCCACGCAATGGGTTGATCCGCATCCTGCCGCGGGGCATGATCCGGCCGTCAAGAACCAGAAAAACCTCAATAACCCAAGGTGATGAATGGCCCGCATCGACTACAGCGATCCCGCAAACGCCAGCGACCGCACCCGTGAAATCCTCGGCAAGAATCGCAACGCCAACATCTTCCGGATGATGGCGCATTCGCCGAGCTATTTTGAGCAGTATTGCCGGCTCGGCGGCGCGATCAGGCACAAGGGCGAACTGGACCCGATCGTGCGCGAGCTCGCCATCACCCGCACCGGCATTCTCTGCGAAGCGCCGTACGAGATCGTCGCCCACAAGCGGATCGGCAAGAACGTCGGCGTCACCGACGAGCAGAACGAGGCGCTGGAGAACTGGCAGTCGGCCAAATGCTTCGACGAGACGCAGCGCGCCGCGCTCGCCTTCGCCGACGAGATCGTCAAGCTTCACAAGCCGACGGATGCGACCTTCAAGGCGATCGCGGCCAAGCTGACACCGGGCGCGCTGGTCGAACTGCAGCTCTCGGTCGGCTTCTACATCATGACCTCGAAATTCCTGGAAACGTTTGCCATCGACATGCAGCCGGTGTCGGAAGTGGTTTCGTAGACGGTCATGGTCAGGTGAGGGGATGAGCAACGAGGACCTCGAAGCGTCGGTGCATCTGGCCATCGCGCGGCTGCATGCGGCGATGGCTGAGGTCGCGAACGGTGACGTCTCCGCCATCAAGGCGCTCTATTCTCACGGCGCCGACGCCACCAGCTTCTACGGCTGGGGCGGCTTCGAGAAGGGATGGCAAGCGGTTTCGCAGCGCTGGGACTGGGCCGGCGCCCAGTTCCGGGGTGGGTCCGTCCGTTACCAGAACGTTTCCACGGTCGTCACGCCGGAACTGTTCTATGTGACCGACATCGAGACCTTCGAGAACCAGCGCGTCGCCGATGTCGAAGATATCACCGGCTGGTCCAACCGGGTGACGCATATTTTTCGCCGCGAAGCCGGCGAGTGGCGTCTGCTTCACCGTCACGGCAATCGGCTGGAATCGCAATACCAACCATCGACCAAACTTGCAAAGTGAACAGAGCAATGGTTGAAGCGCCGGCGGCGCTAAATAGCTGTGGTCCGGGAGCGGTGCGGAGTCATGAGCAACGGGTGGGACAGTTCGGCGCAGGCATGGATTGATTCCGTGGGCGAGCGCGGTGACTGGGCGCGGGAGCACGTACTCGATCCGGTGATGCTCAGCCGCGTCAGCGCCGGCCGGTTTTCCGATGCACTCGATGTCGGGTGCGGCGAGGGCCGGTTCTGCAGAATGCTCAAATCGGCGGGCGTGAATACGGTCGGGATCGAACCGACCGCTCAACTGCTCGAGACCGCAAGGCGGCGTGATCCCAGCGGCGACTATCGGCTCGGCCGCGCCGAACGGCTCGAATTCGATGCCGCCAGCTTCGATCTGGTGGTCAGCTATCTCACGCTGATCGATATCGCCGATTTCAGGACCGCGATCAGCGAAATGGCGAGGGTGCTGAAACCGGGTGGATCGTTGTTGATCGCCAATCTCAACGGCTTTGCCTCTGCCGGCGCCGCGCAGGGCTGGGTGAAGGACGCAGACGGCCGCTCGCTGCATTTTCCGGTCGACAATTATCTCGAGGAAGCCCCGTTCTGGCTCGAATGGGCGGGAATACGCATCGAGAATTGGCACCGGCCGCTGGCGGCCTATATGGAAGCGTTCCTGAGTACGGGCCTGCAACTGACGCTTTTCGTAGAACCCGATTCAGTATCGGGCGAACAGCAACACAGAGAGCGTTTTCGGCGCGTGCCATGGTTCGTCGTGATGGAATGGCAGCGTCCTGCCGTCACGTGAGCCGAAACCTTAGCGTCCCGGCCCGTACCGCCGCAGCGCCTCCAGCGTCAGTCCCTTGCCGACCGCGCCGAAAATGTCGCCTTCGACGATGCGCGCCGACGGCACGGCTTTTGTAATGGCCTTACGGACATGGGCGAGCTTGACCGAACCGCCGGTCAGGAACACGGCGTCGATATCGCCAGCCTTGAGGCGTGCCTGGGTGAGGCAGTTCTTGATGCGATCGGCGATACGGTCGGCCAGTTGCTTGGTGTGGCTGACGAGATCGGGGCGACTTATCGCGGCGCCGAGGCCAGGGGCCACCCATTCCAGCGGGATGTCCGCCTGGCGCTTGTCTGAAAGCGCGATCTTGGCGTCTTCGACCTCCATCGCCAGCGTATGGCCGCGTTGTTCGTGGACCACGCGGATCAGCCGGTCGAGCAGTTCAGGCTCGTTGGCTTCATGGCGGACCTGGCGGATATCGGCGATCACGCGCGGCTCGTACATGCGGTTGATGCTCGACCAGGTGGCGAGGTCGTGGAAATAGCTCGAGGGCACATCGAGCCCGGGGCGCTTCATGGCACTGCCGAAGCCGAACAGCGGCATCACAGCGCCGAGACTGAGCTGGCGGTCGAAGTCGGTGCCGCCGATGCGCACGCCGTCATTGGCGAGAATGTCGGCGACACGGTCCGCCTTGCCATGGCGTTCCGGCCCGAGACGCACGATCGAAAAATCCGACGTGCCGCCGCCGATGTCGGCGATCAGCGCGACTTCCTCCGAGCCGATCTGGCGCTCGTATTCGAGCGCGGCCGCGATCGGTTCGAACTGGAAGGTGACCTGGTCGAAGCCGATGCCGCGGGCGATGATGCGCAGGGTTTCTTCGGCCTTGCGGTCGGAGTCGGGGGCATTGTCGACGAAGTGCACGGGGCGGCCATGGACGACGTCGCGCAACTCGCGGCCCATCGTCTGTTCGGCGCGGCGTTTGACCGCAGCGAGGTAGTAGGCAATGACGTCGCGAAAGCTGACCCGCTCGCGGCCCAGACGCGTGGTTTCGTCGATCAGCGAGGTGCCGAGCACCGATTTGAGGCTCCGCATCAGCCGGCCGGGCGCCCCCTCGACATAGGCCTCCACGGCCCGGCGGCCGATAAGTACCGCGCCGTCCACCTCATAGAAGATCGCGCTGGGAATCGCGGTTTCGCCGTCCTCCAGCGCCACCAGAACCGGCGCACGGCCGTCGATGGTGCCGAGCGTCGTGTTCGACGTTCCGAAATCTAGGCCGCAGATGGACATGGGAGCTCCAGGAGGAGCGTCCGTTTACACATTGTGGCGCCATCGATCCACCTTTATCTCGGCGTGTGATTGAAGTCTCTTTGGCAGCTCGCTGATATTGCCCGCTAAATCGCTCCTGATGGCCGTCCACAGATCAATTTGTTTGCTGTGAAGCCTTGATGAAATAATCGGCGATAGTCCATAAGCGGCGTCCGGCGGGCGGGGCGATTCACCGGCAGCGATGGTTCAGGAAAGAGTTGGCGTGGCAAATATCAATCGACAGATCGCGGAAGAGCTTGGCGTTCGTGAGCAGCAGATCAACGCGACGGTGGAACTGCTCGACGGCGGTGCCACGGTCCCGTTCGTGGCGCGCTACCGCAAGGAAATCACCGGCGGTCTGGACGACGCACAGCTGCGCACACTCGAAGAGCGGCTGACTTACTTGCGCGAACTGGAAGAGCGCCGGGTGGCGATCCTCAATTCGGTCCGCGAACAAGGCAAGCTCGACGCCGCGCTGGAAGCGGCGATCATGGCCGCCGACAGCAAGGGGCGGCTGGAAGACATCTATCTGCCGTTCAAGCCGAAGCGCCGCACCAAGGCCGAGATCGCCAGGGAAGCCGGCCTCGAGCCGTTGTCCGAGATGCTGCTGACGCAGCCGCAGAACGATCCCCAAGCGGTCGCCGCCGGCTTCGTCGATGCCGAAAAGCAGGTGGCGGATGTCGCTGCGGCGCTCGAAGGCGCGCGCGCGATCCTGGTGGAGCGCTTCGCCGAAGACGCCGACCTGATCGGCCGCCTGCGCGAGCAGATGTGGACGGCCGGCGTCATGACCTCGGCGGTGCGCAAGGGCAAGAAGCTGGAGGGCGAGAAGTTCAAGGACTATTTCGACTTCAATCAGTCGCTGAGCAAAATGCCGTCGCATCGCATTCTCGCGATGTTCCGTGGCGAAAAGGAAGAAATCCTGGAATTGCAGATCCAGCCGGATGCGCAGCCTCCGGTGACTGGCGCCAGCCCGCCGAGTTCGTATGAACTGAAGATCATGCAGCGCTTTGCCATTACCGACCATGGCCGTCCGGGCGACCGCTGGCTGGTCGAGACCGCACGCTGGGCCTGGCGCACCAAGATCCAGGTCCATCTCAACATCGATTTGCGCATGCGTCTCTGGACCACGGCCGAAGCCGAAGGCGTGCGTGTGTTCGCCTCGAATTTGCGCGACCTGTTGCTGGCCGCACCTGCCGGCGCGCGGGTCACCATGGGGCTCGATCCCGGTTTCCGTTCGGGCGTCAAGGTTGCGATCGTGGACGCTACCGGCAAGGTGGTGGCCACCACGGCTATCTATCCACACGAACCGCAGAGGCAGTGGGATGCGGCGCTGGCGACGCTGGGCAAGCTCGCGGTCGCCCACAAAGTCGATCTGATCGCGATCGGCAACGGCACCGCATCACGCGAGACCGACAAGCTCGCCACCGAACTGGTCAAGTTGCTGCCGGACCTGAAAATGTCGAAGATCGTGGTGTCGGAAGCCGGCGCGTCGGTCTATTCGGCGTCGGCCTTTGCTTCCGAAGAATTGCCCGAGCTCGACGTCACCTTGCGCGGGGCGGTGTCGATCGCGCGGCGGTTGCAGGACCCGCTGGCCGAACTGGTGAAGATCGACCCGAAGGCGATCGGTGTCGGGCAGTATCAGCACGACCTCGGTGAGACCAAGCTGGCGCGCTCGCTCGATGCGGTGGTCGAAGACTGCGTCAACGCGGTCGGCGTCGATGCCAATACGGCCTCCGCGCCATTGCTGGCGCGGGTGTCGGGCATCGGTCTCGGCCTGGCGCAGAGCATCGTGCAGCACCGCGACGCCAACGGTCCGTTCAAGTCGCGCAAGGCGCTGAAGGAAGTGCCGCGGCTGGGCCCGAAGGCGTTCGAGCAATGCGCGGGTTTTCTGCGCATCAACGACGGCGAGGACCCGCTCGATGCCTCCGGCGTACATCCCGAAGCCTACCCGGTGGTGCGCCGGATCCTCCAGGCCACCAAGAGCGACATCAAGGCGCTGATCGGCAATGCCGAGATCGTGCGCCAGTTGAAGCCGCAGACCTTCGTCGACGACACGTTCGGCCTGCCCACCGTGACCGACATCCTGCGCGAACTCGAGAAGCCCGGCCGCGATCCGCGTCCGGCCTTCAAGGCGGCGGTGTTCAAGGAAGGCGTCGAGGAGATCAAGGACCTCAAGCCCGGCATGATCCTCGAAGGCACGGTGACCAACGTGGCGGCGTTCGGCGCCTTCGTCGATATCGGCGTGCATCAGGACGGGCTGGTGCATGTCTCGGCGATGTCGAAGACCTTCATCAAGGACCCGCGCGAGGTGGTGAAGCCCGGCGATATCGTCAAGGTCAAGGTGCTGGAGATCGAGGTCGCCCGCAAGCGCATCGCGCTGACGCTGCGGCTGGATGACGAGATCGGCAGCAAGGGCGCCAAGCCGGCGGCGGCCGACCGGGCCCGCGATTTCTCCAAGGCGTCGATGACCTCGCAGGCACCGCGCAAGGGGCAGGAGCAAGCCGGCGGTGCGCTCGCCGAAGCCCTGCGCCGCGCCGCCGAGAAGAGCGGCAAGGGGACGCGCTAGACGCGGATCGCTGCAATTCATAGCGGCCTGGCATCCGATCTGCGCTACGAGGCCGGGCGTGCGCGAAATGCGCGCTGCCGGCCGCGCGCATTCGTGCGGAATATCCAGCAAGAATTGGCAGAGTAGATTCCAGTCAGCTTCTACTCGACATGTCCGCGTGCCGGCCTGCAACTCGGGCAGGCTCTCGTGCGCCTGTGTAGCGCACGGCCATACGCCCTCCGATGGTGCATCGCAAAAATCAATCATCCGATGTTTAACATCGGATGATTGCCACCGAGGGATAAGTGTGGGAATAGAAAATCACATAAAGCGAGGAACGACAGGGCTGTGGTGCGAGAACGCGCAGAACCCTCTGACAAGCGAACCAAGCCGGGCCGCATCGACGCGGTTCTGAATACGCTGGGCCGCGAGATCGCGCAGGATATCATCCCTGCGGGTGCGGCGTTGCCCCCGGAGCCGGAACTGGAGACGCGGTTCGGCGTCGGCCGTGGCGTTATCCGGGAAGCCGTCAAAATACTGGCCGGCAAGGGACTGGTCAGCGTCCGCCCGCGCCACGGCACCCATGTATTGCCGCGCAGAGACTGGAGCCTGCTCGATCGCGATGTG
>JAIEPP010000268.1 GCA_019748335.1 Xanthobacteraceae bacterium | reverse complement strand
GGCTATGCCGAAATATAGTTGCGCGCGGCCAGGCAACTGGCCCTTCACCTTGCCGTTCGCAACCCTGCAGCGCCTTCACACCGTGGATCACGACGCCGACCTCCCTACGGTATGCATCCTAGCCACGCTTCCTGTTGGATACTGCGCCAACGCTTTCCGATCGGTCATGCCGCGAGCTGAATTAAAAATTATATCGTAATTTCAATAACATAAGAGTTCGTAGTTTTATTCTGAATGGCGCACCATTTTTTCCTTATTTTGCAGTGCTGTATGCGCGCTCCGATAAAAACTGCAGCACCAACTTTTGTTCAAGCAAGTAAGCAATCCCAAGACAGGTCAGCAGGATTTCCTTAGAGCCGATCTGCACGTGTTTCAGGGGTCTGGGTCCGCTCGCGAGGTGAAGTCTGGACCCAGACGGGGCCATATCACTTCTCGGTAGGGAAGATTATTTTCCAATCACGCTTCATATCGACGATCGTCCATTTGGATGCCGTCGCCGCGTCCAGCGCCTTGTCAAGCTTGCCGACCTTCGACTGCCGGTCGTAAGCATATTCGCGTCCCGCATCGGTATGGTGGATGATGCCGGCGAAGCGCGGGCCCGGACCCGCGACAGTCCATTGCAACATCTGCAAATCGCCGTCGGAATTGCCGAACGCGAAGATGGGGCGTCGGCCGATAAAGCGGCTTATGCCAGCGGGCTTGCCGAGGCCGTCATCGATGAACTCGATCTTTGGAAGTTTCAGGAGTTCAGGCTTGCCATTGGCCCCCATCTGGAATCTCACCGCACCGGAAGAGCCGACCACTTGCTCGGGCGGAATCCCGTACGCGCTCTCTGCAAAGACACGCATGAATTCGACCCCACCGCCGGAGACGATGAACGTCTTGAAGCCGTTGGCACGAAGGTAGCCGAGCAGTTCCAGCATTGGCAGATAGACGAGCTGGTCATAGGGCCGCCTGAAGCGCGGATGGCGGGCGTTGGCGAACCATCCGGTAACGACCTTGCGGAATTCGTCCGTCGTGATGCCTGCATGTGCAGCGGCGACTATTTCCAGCAGACCCTTCTCGCCGGATGCCGACAGCGCTGCCATGTCGTTTTCCAATAGCGCCTTGAACGGTTGCCTCGTCTTCCATTCCGGGTGTTGCGGCGCGAGCGCCTTGACACGATCCAGGGCAAACGCAGCCTGGAAATAGACTGGCTGCTCGCACCAGAGCGTACCGTCATTGTCGAAGGTGGCAGTGCGCTCCGCCGGCGGAACGAAATCCACCCCGTCCTGCGCCGTAACACGCGCGACGAAGTCCGTGATGGATTTCTTGACCGGGCCGTCGTTCCACGACGGCAGCGGATCGGATTGCGCGAGTGCGCTGCCGCCGGCACCGACAGCGAGAAGGACTGCGATGACGAGGCGGCGGGTGAACATCACATTCTCCACAAACGGAATAGACCGCAGAGCGACGGGAAACCGCTTTTGCAGCCTGAAGGCTCCTTGGCAGATCGTGAGCGGTGGCGGTAGCAGGCGGAAATCAGTATCTGCCGACGCGATTGACTGGTCCGCCGCGGTTCATGGGCCTGCCAGGGCGCACCGCCTCCCGGGCGGCAGCCCGCGCGACCGGCCGCGGCCGCAGCACGACGCCGGGCCTGACAACGCAGCCGACGGGATATTCGACGTACTGGCAGTAGACAACGGCGACGGCCTTCTCGGTGCTTGCGGCCACGAACCCTGCGATCAAAAGAGACGCCGGCAATACCATCTTGAGTTTAGTTTTCATCTGCATTCTTCCCACCGAGTTCCACGGACTTGGCAATGAACGTGCGCGCGCCCGCGAACTATCTTTACCTGACGATTCCACGCCGTCCGTGCATTCCGGGCCCGGGCATGTTGGCCCAAATGGATGTGCGGCAATATCGTTCGCCGCACGTCGTTACCAAGCCGGCACCTAATCGCCGACGTGCTTGGAGATTTGCGCCATCGCGGAATCGACGGCCTTCTTCATGCTCAGCGTATCTGCGCCCTGGCTGGGCGGGAAATCGCTGAGAGTTTGCAGATGCGCCGCGAGGAAGGGACCGGCGGCAGTGGGCGCCCAGAGCTTTTCGGCGACGAATTTCCGGCCGATATATCCCCATTCGTGAGACTCCGGATCCATCTTCTCCAATGGATCCATGCGCAGGTTGAAGATATACGGCACACTCGGATAGTTTTTTGCGTTCCACCAACTGCCCTCCTTCTTCACACCAAAGGACAGTTTCCAGTCGTCGACTCGAAGCGCCATCAGGTCGGTCTCGTCGTAATAGTAATACTCACGCCGTCCCGACTTGGGGTCCTTGCCCGACCAGTGGTCGAGATTGTTGTAGCCGTCGAGATGGACCTTGTAGGTGGTTGACCCCAGCGCGGCACCAGCGAGCAGCTTTTGCTTGAGATCCGGCAATCCGGCCGCGGCAGCAAGCGTCACGTACACATCCTCGTGTGCCTGGATTTCATTCGAAACGCTGCCTGCCGGGATGACGCCGGGCCAGCGCACGAAGCAAGGTACCCGAACGCCGCCTTCCCACGTCGTCCCCTTCTCGCCACGGAACGGAGCGTAGCCACCGTCAGGCCACGCCAACATTTCGTTGCCGTTGTCGGTGGAGTAGATGACGATGGTGTTGTCGGCGATCCCGAGATCGTCGAGCTTCTTGAGAATGGCACCGACATGCTCGTCGTGCTCAATCATCCTTGCGCGAACGACGTCTTGCTCGGCCCGTCCCTCGTCGACTGCTTTCTGGATGTATTTCGGATTGGGGTGCGACCAGATGTGAATGGCGGTAGAGTTGAACCAAAGGAACATGGGCTTGTCGCCCTTGCCGTTGGCGTCCATCCACTTCAAGGTCTCCGCCAGCACCTCGGCATCGATGGTCTCCATGCGCTTGCGTGTCAGCGGCCCGGTATCCTCGAACTTCTGTTTGCCGACCCGCCCGAACTTCGGGTCGGTGGTCGGATCGTCCACGTCGGTCGCGACCGAGCGAAGCACGCCGCGTGGGCCGTACTTCTGCTTGTAGGCCGGGTTCTTCTGCCCAGGGTAATCGAGCTCCTCCGGCTCTTCCTCGGCATTGAGATGATAGAGATTGCCGAACCAGTAATCGAAGCCATGCACCGTCGGCAGAAACTCGTTGCGGTCGCCGAGATGATTCTTGCCGAATTGCGCGGTCGAATAACCCACCGACTTCAGGACTTCGGCCAGAGTCGGATCGGTCTTCTGAATGCCACGGGTCGACCCGGGAATTCCGACCGTCGTCATTCCGGTCCTCACCGGCAGTTGCCCCATGATGAACGCGGCCCGGCCGGCGGTGCAGCTCGGCTGCCCATAGTGATCCGTAAACAGTATCCCTTCCTTGGCAATCCGGTCGATGTTGGGTGTCCTCCCCATCATGCCATTGCAATAGGCGCCCACATTCCACATTCCGATATCGTCGCCCCAGATGACGACGATGTTCGGCTTTTTCCCGGATGGCCTCGGAGGCGGTGTCCCCGCCTTCTGCGCCTGCGCCATCGCGTCGGAACTCATTGCCGCAGCGGCCACAACCAGCGCCGAACTGCCAAGCAGCATCTTGCGACGATCGAGATTGGGCTTGGTCGATGAAGGGTCCTGCTTGTCTTCGTTACTCATTGCGGTCTCCTGCTTGTGAAGCGCTGGAAGCGGATCGAATGGGCAATTGTGTGCAAATCGTCGATGAATGGTGCTGACTTGCCTTTGCCAATCTGCGGGGTTGACCCGAACGCTCTTGCCGCTCGGATCATTTCTCGATCCGCAGCGAGCGGTCGAGTGGACCTAGGTCCAACATCCGCAACCGATAACGAGCAACGAAATCGCGCCGCACTCGCATGCAGACGCGCATCATCGTGGAGGTAATTCGGTCTTAGCCGGTTGCGTGGGACGCTCGCGAAGCATCGACGACAATCTGGTCGTACTGCCAGAGCCTTTGGAAGAACGGCCGAACGCGGCCGGCGATGTCCTTTTGGGAGTAGTCCCGCGCAATTTCGCCGAACGTCCGCTTGCCGTCGATCCGCGCGAACAGGCGATTCTCCATTGTATTGACGGGTAACACCAGATCGGGATGCTTGTGAACGGGGTTCAGCAGCACGGCGACGCTGCCTGGCGGTATCTGCTCCCGTACGATCGTCGTCCATGGCAGACGAACGGGAACGTAGTCACGCCATTGCTCCCCCGCAAATCGAACCGGTTGCGCGGGCTTTGCGCGGTCGTTGCGATAGGCAACGAAGCTGTGATGGGTGATGACGCCGCGAAACAATTCGGCGGCGGCATGCTGTTCGGGTTCCGAAAGCAGGCCCAATCGCGCGGCATGCGGCGTTCTGGCGATGGCGCCGCATTGCGGCAGGTACGGAGCCTGCTCGATCCATCGGCCAAAACACATCTCGCTGCGATGGAGCCATCCATGGAGTTGCGGCACCGTATAGGCGCGATCCTGGGGATGGAGCAGCGCATCGGCGAGCGCGTCCGGATGGGTGAAATCCCTGAACCTGTGCAGCATCCAGCCCAGCGGGTGATCGTCGGGCAGGAATTCCAGCGTCGCAGCTAGGTCATGCAACTCCTGATCCGAAGCTTCGATGCCGAGCCGGCGGCAGTATTCCTGCATCATATAGATTCCGGCCCGCCCATAGCTGGCGTAGACCATGATCTGCATCGCGCCGCCGGGCACGAGCACTTCGCGCAAACGATGGAGTCCCTCGTCCGGATCGGGGAGATGATGCAGCACGCCGGTGCAGATGATCTGATCGAAGGCACGCTCAAGCGAAGCGACTTCAAGCAAAGAGAGTTGATGGAGCTCGAGGTTTTCCAACGCGTATTTCTGTTTCAGCCCCCGCTGGTGATCCAGGCTCGAGTTGCTGATATCGATCGCAATCACGCGCGCATCCGGTTCGCGAAGCGCGACCTTCGCCGCCTGAGACGTCCCACAACCCGCCACAAGAATGGTCTGGCGCCCGTCCGGCTCCCCGCCCGGAAACATCAGCAGCGAGCGTATCCGGCGCCTTTCCGGGCTCTTGAACAGGGCAAGATTCTTGTCGAGGCTGGCAAGGGGCGGAGGATATGGCAACCGTTCGTAGAACGCCTGTACACTTCCTGGACTCATGGCGCTATCCCCGCAGCACGCACCTGAATCCGACATGACCGGTGGAGGTGTCTATCGGTTCGGCATGCCGGGCGGCCGGACGATAACGCCGGCAGTAGTTCGGCGCGCACAGATGCGAGCCACCCTTCAGGACTTTGCGCGGAATCCTGATCTGCGGCTGGCACGCGTCGTAGCTGTCCTGTTCGCTTCCACCGCGCGGATTTTCGGGAATGCAGCACGCCTTCGTTGCGTCCGCCTCGTGCTTGGCCGAATAGAAATCACTGGTCCATTCCCACACGTTGCCGATCATGTCGAACAAGCCATAACCGTTCGGGGGAAACTCGTTGACCGGCGATGTGCGCGCAAAACCGTCGGTGCAGAGGTTCTGGTGCGGGAACTCTCCCTGCCAGGTATTGGCGAGATGCTTGCCGCCGGGCGTAAACTCATCACCCCAGGCAAATTCGGCCTGTTCCAACCCGCCGCGCGCGGCAAATTCCCATTCCGCCTCGGTCGGCAAATCCTTTCCGGTCCACCTCGCATAAGCGAGCGCATCGGCATAGGCGACGTGAACGACCGGGTGATTGTCGAGCAGGCTGACGTTGCTTTTTGGTCCGTAAGGGCGTCGCCAGTTCGCACCTCGCAGAAACGTCCACCATGCGCTCCAGTCTTTGAGGTCCACCGGGTGGTCCGGTGGCGTGAATACCAGCGAGCCCGCATACAGCATATGCGGTAAGGCACCGGGGTAATCTCTTGCGTCGGGCACAATCTCGGCAACCGTGATATGGCCCGTGGCGCGGACAAATTCCTTGAACTGGCGGTTGGTCACAGGCGTCCTGTCGATTCTGAACGCATCAACGGTGACGCGGTGGGCGGGCGCCTCCTCGGGATAATGCTGGTCCGATCCCATGCGAAAGGTGCCGCCAGAAATGAGCACCATATCAAGGTGGTTCTCACCCCTTGCTGAAACGCTTCGCTGGATCGGCAGGTCTTCTTGCGACATCACGGCTTGCAACATCACGGCCACGCTGTGGCATTCACAACGCTAGTCAGTGAGATCGCCAACGCTAAATTGGACCTAGGTCCAACTTCGCCGTCGCCCACGGGCTGCGGCGATATGTCGCAGTTCATATCGAAATGCGGCTGATTTCCGGCCCTATCAGATCGATACGGTAGTAGATGCGACAAGGCCAACCATAGGTTTACCTTCGTTTTTGTTCCCAGACCGGATCGTGCCTCGTGAGAGCAGGCGGTCAAATGTGTGGGTCGAGTGTCAAATATACGCACCTTCTGCGTAGCGCTTTCCTGTTGGTTTTCGCTATCCTTTTGGGAGCGGTTGTTGCATCCCGAGCGACCGATGCGCCGAAGCGGGTGCTTGTTCTGCATGCCTACAACTACACATTTCCTGCCACGACGATTGCCTCGGAAGCGGCCCGCAGGCGGCTGCTCGAAGGCTCGCAGCACGCGATAGAGATCGAGGCCGATTTTCTGGATCTGGCGAGGATGCCAGGGGAAGAGCACGCCACGCGAACGGCGAATTTTCTGCGGGAGAAGTACTCCAAAATGCATTTCGATCTGGTGCTGGTGGTCGGCACCGAAGGAGTGCCCTTCATCATCAAATACCGCGATGTCGTCGGCGCCGGAGTACCTGTCGTGTTTGTCGGTGGGTCAGCCGCGAATTATGCGGCCATGCAACTGCCACCCGATATTACGGGGATCATGAGCGGCTTCGACCTTGATAAAATGCTGGAGCTGGCAGAGCGCCTTCAGCCGAACGCAACGCGGCTTGTGGTGATGGGTGGAAGCGGAAGAGCCGATCGCGGCTGGCAACAGGCCACGCGCGAGGCCATCGAACATCGCAAGCGGAAGTTTGAAAGGGCCTTCCGCTTCGACCTGACCTACGACGCAATGTTGGCGGAGGTGTCGCGCCTGCCAAGCGACACGATCGTGTTGCTGCTGTCCGTCTATGCCGACAGCGCCGGCCGTCCCCTGATTCCAAGGGACGTTGCCGTCGCGGTGGCAAAAGCGTCTACCGCTCCCGTCTACGCTCCCTTCGGCACATATTTGGGCACCGGGATCGTTGGGGGATACGTCGAGACCTATGAATCCATGGGGATCGCTGCCGGCGACATGGCCCTTGAGATACTTTCGGGCAAGGATCCCGCGACGCTCCCACCGCGAATAAATCCCGGGCAAGCCTTCCGGGTTGACGCGACAGCCATGAAACGCTTCGGCCTGAAGCAAGGCAACCTTCCGCCTGACAGCATTGTCATGTTTCGGGAACCCGGCGTTTGGGACGAGCATCGCAATCTCGTCCTGGCAACGCTATTTGTCGTCGGACTGCAGTCGCTATTTCTCGCAGGCCTGCTGTTTCAATGGCACAGACGCCGGCAGGCGGAGCTTTCGCTCAGGGAAAGCGAAGAGCGAATGACGTTCACCGCCGCCTCAGCCAATATCGGCCTGTGGCAATTCAATCGGGCAACCGACGAGTTGTGGGCGACCCAGCATTGCCGGGTGCTGTTCGGTCTCGCGCGCGATACCCCCCTCACCCGGGATACGTTCCTTGCCGCTGTGCATCCCGACGATCGACGTATCGCCGTCAATGCACTTCGGGGGATATTGCCCGGCGAGCGGCCTGCCGTGACCGATTTGCGCGTCGTTCTCCCGGCAGGTCAGGAGCGTTGGATCAGGGTTCGCGCCCGGGCATATCGCGACGGCCTTGGGACTTCGGACCAACTCAGCGGGATTTTCGTCGACATCACCGAACAAAAATCCGCTGCAGCCGAAGCGGAATTGCAGCGGCAGGAAGTCACGCATCTCATGCGGGTTTCCGTACTCGGAGAGCTCTCGGGAGCTATTGCCCATGAAGTCAATCAACCGCTCACCGCGATCCTGTCGAACGCACAGGCAGCGCTGTACCTGCTCGCGCAGGATATCCCGGACCTCGCTCAGGTAAACGAAGCGCTGCAGGACATTGTGAAGGAAGATAATCGCGCGGGCGAGGTCGTTCGCCGTCTCCGTGCTCTGCTCAAGAAGGGCGAGCCCAAATCCGAGCCGGTCAATATCAATGAATTGATCAACATGACTATTGCCCTGCTGAGAAACGAGTTGATCAGCCGCAGAGTGACGATGGAGATCGATCTGGCAGATCAGCTGCCCGCGATGACCGGAGACCCCATCCAGTTGCAGCAGGTTCTGCTCAATCTCATCATGAATGCGATGGATGCGATGGCATCGATGCCGGCGGCGGCCCGCTGCGTAACGATCTCTACCAGGGCGAACAGGGCGCGGGCTATCGAAGTTTACGTAAGGGATCGCGGACCGGGCCTCAAACCGACGACCGGCCACAAACTGTTCGAGCCGTTCTACACCACCAAGGACCACGGACTTGGTCTCGGGCTCGCGATTTGTTCAACGATCGTCCAGGCACATGGGGGCCAAATCAATCTGGCGAATGACGAGGCCGGCGGCGCCCGCGCAGCCTTCTGGTTGCCGGCTCAAGAAGACCTCATGGCTGCCCAATGACGGACCCTGGCGCCACCATCTTTTTGGTCGATGACGATGCGGGCGTGCTGAGAGCGATATCGCGGCTGCTGCGAGCACGGGGCTATGACACTCTCACTTTCACTTCATCGAGAGAGTTTCTCGAAGCTCACGATCGCTCGATCCCGGGTTGCGCCGTACTCGACGTCTCCATGCCGGATTTCGATGGTCTGGAACTGCAGCAGGCACTAACCGCCGTGGGAAACCAGCGGCCGGTCATTTTCCTGACTGGTGCAGGAGACATTCCGACCAGCGTTCGCGCGATGAAAGCCGGCGCGATCGACTTCCTGACCAAACCAGTCAGCGAAGATGCACTTCTGGCTGCGATTGCGCATGCCGTGCAGGTAGACACAGAGAACCGACAGGTCAGCTCCGAAGTGGACTCGATCAATGCCAGATTCGCGAGGCTGACGCCGCGGGAACAGGAGGTCATGACCCATGTCATTGCCGGCCGCCTGAACAAGCAAATTGCAGGCCATTTAGGCACCGTCGAGAAAACGATAAAGGTTCACCGCGGCCGGGTGATGGAGAAAATGGCTGTGCGCTCTGTCGCTGACCTTGTTCGGCTTGCGGAAAAGGCAGGAATTTCCCCGAGAAAGCCGTAGCGCGACATGCGCGGCCATTGGCCTTAGGGCCAATCGACAATCCTCGGCCATGATCTCGATACTTCGTCATGGCCGACACTCCGCGCTGGATCGCGATCGTGGACGATGACCCGTCAGTGCTTAACGCGTTGGCGCGGCTGTTGAGAACGCGTGGGCTCGTGGCTCACACGTTTCCATCGGCTCGGGACTTTCTTGCAGCGCTGGCAGGTGGGCTGCCGGAATGCCTGATTGTTGATCTGCAAATGCCGGAAATCGACGGTCTGGAATTGCTGCGCCGCCTCACCCTCAGCGGCGTCCGCATTCCTACCATTGTCATAACCGCCCACAACGAAGCCGACGCACGCGAGCGCTCCGCGGTCGTCGGCGCCTTCACCTTTCTTGCCAAGCCGCTTCAAGACACCTCATTGCTCGCCGCGATCGACGGCGCGAGAAAGAGCGCGCGGACGCCCGGTTGCCGATCGTCAAACAACGATGACGAGAACTGAAACTCGATGCCGTACGAACCAGTCATCTCACCGATCTCCGTTCAGGCGACGCGCAAAGAATTGAGCCGCAAAGTGTACCCCGCAGGGGCGACCATCTTTGCCGAAGGTGAAGCCGGCACGGCCGCGTATGTCCTGCTTCACGGCGACGTCACGATCTACATCGCGTTTGGTGCCGAGCATCAGCGACGCGTGACCGACTTGAAACCCGGAGAGATGTTCGGCGTGCATGCGTTGATGGCCGGATCCCAACGGGGAGCGACCGCCCTGACGGAGCACGGTTGCGAGGTCCTTGCGGTAAGTGAAACGAAGCTGCGGGAAAAGCTGGACGCTGTGGATCCGTTCGTACGCTACTGGGTCGAATATCTGTCGAAACGAGTCATTGATCTGTCTGCAAAGTAACGAAGCAAACAAAAATGTCCACGCCATCCTCCAGCCCTCGCATCAGCCTATTCGTCACAGTGCTCTCGCTGTTCCTCATGGTAGCCTTGCTGGTGGCCACCGCAGTTACCGTCACCAACTACATCGAAGCCCGCAAAACGGCACTCAAAGTGGCGGAAGATACTTTCCGCGCCACGATAAACCAGATCAACGAGCGGCGATTGGCATTCTTCGCGCCCGTTTTCCTCATCACGGAAGTGCTGCAAGACGCACCTTCATTACAGCAAGCGGCAGATTCGAAAGAGCCGATACTGCAAATGGTCCTGTCCAGCCTGCGCTCCAATCCGCAGATTTCAGCGGTCTACGCGGGCTATCAGAACGGAGACTACTTTCAGGTTTTGTCGATATCGGAATCCGAGAAGCCCTTCATTGCGCGGCTCGGAGGCCCCCTCGCGACGCGTTATGCAATTCAGGAAATTCGCATCGAAGACAATGGAGTACGCAAGGAATCCTGGAGATTTCTCGACAACGACTATCATCCGATCGCAAGACTGGCCGGGCAGGAGGCAACCTATGACCCGCGCCGCCGCGACTGGTACCGAGAAGCCCTGGAACGGCCGAACAACATCATCCGCACGCCACCTTATCTCTTCGCCACCACGTCCCAGGTCGGATTGACACTCGCCAAAGGCTTCAGGAACAATGCTGGAGCAGTCGGAGTCGATGTCACCCTCGACCGACTGATGGTTTACGTTCGCTCCGTGGTAGCCAACTCTGCTCACCGGTTCGTGGCTTTCGACGACAAGAACCGCCTGCTCGCGCATTTCGATCCCGGCCAGATGTTCAAGCGCACGGGCACCGCCGAAACTCCGACAATTGAGCTTGCCACAACCACTGACATATCCGACCGGGTGGTTCGGGAAGCGCTCAGGGTCTTTGCGCAAGTCGGCTCTTTCCCCATAGCGGATTTTGCGGTTGACGGTATCTACTATCTCGCGACCGTGGACCGCCAGGTCGCCAGGGACGGCGGAATCTTTTTCGTGCTCTACGCAGCGCCTCTCTCCGACTTCCAAGGTACATTGATCGACGCCGCCAGACGAAGCATCCCAATCGCGCTGCTGGTCTTCATCGTCATCGTACCGATGATCGTCTATCTCGCTCGCTCGATATCGAGACCGCTCGCCAAGCTGTCCAATGAGGCTGGGCTGATACAATCGTTCCACCTCGACGATCCCATCAGGATGAGCTCGCGCGTCGTCGAGATCAACACGTTGATCAAGTCAATGTCAGGCATGAAGAGTACGATACGCGAAGTGTCCAAGTTCGTGCCAAAGGCGCTCGTCAAGGACATCCTTGAGCACGAAGACACGGTTTCGGTGGGCGGCAAGACCCGACGCATCAGCATCCTGTTCACAGACGTGAAGGATTTCACTCCAATTGCCGAGAATATTCCCGCGCCGGACCTCATGAAGAGCATGTCTGAGTATTTTGAGGAACTCGCCTCCCTGATCATCAAAAAGGACGGAACGGTCGACAAGTTCATTGGCGACGCAATCTTTTCGTTCTGGAATGCGCCGCTTGCCGTCCTGAACCACGAGCATTTGGCTTGCGCGACGGCCCTGCAATGCCACGCTGCGTCGCGCCGCCTTAACGTTCGATGGACCGAGCGCGGGCTGCCAGCCTGGTACACAAGGTTCGGCATTCATGTCGGCGAAGCCGTGCTGGGAAATGTCGGATCGTCCGACCGGATCGATTACACGGCAATCGGCGACAACGTGAACATTGCTGCACGTCTCGAGAGCCTCAACAAGTATTATGGCAGCAGCATTCTTGCGAGCGGACAAATCGCAACGATCTGCTCGAATGAATTCCTCTTTCGTCGCGTCGACCGTACCCAACCGAAGGGTCTCGGCCGGTTCCTGGATATCTTCGAGCTGCTGGGCTCCTTCGATGCCGCCGACGAGTTGCAGGCGACTCCAGCAATGGTCAAACTCGTCGCCGACTGGAACGATGTCTATCAAGTTTATGCAAGCCGTGACTGGATGCGAACCCTCGATGCGCTGGAGGCGTTCGCTGACAAATACCCAGCAGATGTCCTGGCGGGCATCTATCTTGACCGCGTCATCGGATTCATTTTGGAGCCCCCGGCCGACGCCTGGGATGGAGTCATCCACTTCGGTCAAAAGTAGAAGAGAAAATACGTCGCGCGTCCTGGCGATTCCGGTACCGGCGTCGCGCCGCACAATTCCAGCAGCGGCTTGTTGGACCTTGGTCCAATCGAACTGGCTCTACTCGAACATCTAGTCTCGCCTCAGCGCTTGTCCTACCTGGAGATCACGATTGACGACAGCCGCCACCGGGTGCGGAGACTCGAGGTTCTTTCAATGGCGTTGTTCAGGACGTATCATCGCGGGACCGTCTGCTTCGCGACGGCAGCAGCGCTGCTGGTTGGAGCCCGAGGCGCACACGCCGACGAGAGCGGCATCGCGTTCTGGCTACCTGGACTTTACAGCAGCATGGCCGCGGTTCCCGGAACACCGGGTTGGGCCCTGGGAGGGTTCTATTATCACACGAGTGTAAACGCTTCCGGCGCCGCTGCCGCGTCGCGAGAATTCCAGGTTGGAAGATTTTCTCCAAACGTGAACCTCAACCTGAGCCTCAGCCTCGCCGGCCAGGGCGACCTCGTCTTTCTTGCGCCCAGCTACACTTTTGCGACACCCGTCTTCGGCGGTCAGCTTGCTGTCAGCGTCGCCAGCTACTTCGGCCGAAACTCGGCGAACATAGCGGGCACGCTGACCGCGACAGCCGGCCCCCTCATCGTCCAACGCTCCGGCACGCTCGGAGACGCGCTGGTCTCCTACGGCGATCTCATCCCGACCACCACATTGAAATGGCACGACGGCGTCAACAATTACATGGTCTACGTCACCGGTGACGTACCGGTCGGAGACTACGATCCCAATCGGTTCGCCAATATCGGCATCGGACATGGCGCGGTCGACTTCGGCGCCGGTTACACCTATCTCAATCCGGCCACTGCAACCGAATTTTCCGGTGTCGCCGGTTTCACCTACAACTTCAGGAACCCCAATACGCAGTATCAGAGCGGCGTCGACTTTCACTTGGACTGGGGCGTGTCCCGCTTCATGTCCAAGCAGGTATTTGTCGGCTTTGCGGGTTATGCCTATCAGCAGATCACCAGCGACTTCGGTCAGCCGGCCGTACTGGGCGATTTTCGCTCGCGTGTTTTCGGTATCGGGCCGCAGATCGGATATCTGTTTCCCATCGGTGACAGACAGGGCTTTCTCGGTTTCAGGGGCTACGGCGAGTTTGATGCGGCCAACCGGCCTTCCGGATGGAATACGTGGCTGACGTTCTCGATTTCCAGTTCCGCTCCGTCGGCGGCCGCGCCGGTAAAGCATCTTTTGACGAAATAGGGGTGCAAGCTGACATTTCCGGAGATTTTCCGGCTACTTCGAGATCCAGCGAAGCTTGGAAAGCTCGAGAATTTTCGCGCTGCTCGCTCACCACGCGAAGAAAGAGTTCACGCCGGGCGATCCTTGCGCCGGAAGGTACTCCGGTCGGCCCACGCCGAGTATCAGACGAACCGCGCACGTCCCGATCCTGTTTCAGTGCTCGAACAACAAAATCGTCAGCGGATCAAATCGCTGGTGCCCGTGCGGATGGCGCGCATGGTCGCTTCGCCCTTCGCTCTCTTGCGCGGCAGTGCCGCGATCATGGCGGCCGACCTGGCCAAGTCGCCTCGAACGGACTGCGAGGTCGTGACCTGCGGCGACATGCACCTTCTGAACTTCGGCCTCTCGCCCTGCGAGCGGGCCTAATACCGTATATTGGACCACACCGGCGAACGCCGAACCGAACTGTTCCCGGACCGACTTTTCCCGCTGCGCCTCGGAAGCCTCGTTGATCGGCAGTAGCGTCGCCGACACCGCCGGCAATGATCGGCACCAACCTTGTGCACGGCACAAACGCCCTTGACGACCGCGACTGCCGACATGGCGTTACCCCAGCCAGCGTAAAACGCCAAGTGGGTGATGATCTCCGAAATCTCGCGGGGTTTCACGCCGTTATCGAACGCAAGATCGACATGATGCGCCAGCTCGACGGTCTGATTGCGCGCGATCAGCGCCGCCAGGGTAACGATGCTGCGATCGCGCGGCGCCAAGCCCGGGCGCTTCCATACGTCGTCGAGCAGGCGGTTCTTGGCATAGGCCTGCAGCGCCGGCGCCACCTTCTCCACGTCTTGTTGCGATAGCGTCGGCCCAGATCCGGTCATGGCGGCGGTCTCCTCTGCACGGGTCGGCGACATCGAGAGCAGCGCAAGCAATGCGATGCCAAGTAACTGTTTCATGAGCCAACTCCTGGACGCAGCGCGCCTTCCGAGACGCCTGCGCGAGTCGAAGTCCCCGCCCTGTTCAGGCCAGTCATAGACGACTGGCTCTCATGTGATTAGCCGGTTAAAGCCGCATGGACTTATCAATCATTTTCATAAATATGATGGCGACGGCATCGTCCCGGCGATCACAGTCCAATCGGGCGGCGGCTTTGCGCCAAGAGTCGCCATTCGCTCACGCGCCACTTCACACGGGCGGCAACGCCCGTCGGCATCCCAATACTTTCAGCTCATCAACTCCGTGGCCGTTCTGAACTGCCCTTCGGTTGCCAGTCTTCTGAATCAGCCCCGGCGTGGCGACGGCAATTCAGCATGCTCTAGGCGCCACCCATTTGGGTGTTTAGGTAGCCTGGCTCAAAGCCGTTGCGTAGATTGTCGTTCCGCCAATGACGATGGTGACTATTCCGACACCGCCTTGCAATCCGTGATTAGCCCAAGTGAGCCATCGCGCGGAGAGTGCAAGCGGTACCGCGATGACGACCGACAAAGCGCCCATTCCAAGCATCGAGCCGATGCCGAACAGCAGCACGTAGAACACTCCATACGCGGGATTTGTGACTTGTGAGACCGCGAGCACGAGAAGCGCGGCCGAACCGGCCATCCCGTGCATCAATCCGACGAGCAGCGAGCGCCACCGAAAGCCGTGCTGATGCAGATGCTGGCTTTTCTGGTGCGGGATCACTTCATTGGTGTGGCTGTGGACATGGATGTGTTTGGTGCCATCGCCGTGTCCATGCTGGTGGAAATGCACGCGGTCACGCCATAGTCGCCATAGTACGTGAGTGCCGAGCCCGACCAGCATGATCCCGACCGCTATCTCAAGCGGACGAGCGACTTGTGCTGGGATTGCATGGCCAATCAGGATCGCGGCACCGGCGAAGACGAACAGCGTCAGCGTATGGCCGAGCCCCCATGTCAGGCCGTGCTTGACGATATCTCTGATATCGCTCCGGCGCGCGGCGATGCTCGACACAGCCGCGATGTGATCGGCTTCAAGTGCATGCTGCATTCCGAGCAAAAAGCCGAGTCCCAGGACCCCGAACATGCGCTCCCCGATTTCATCTGACGAACAAATTCATTAAGCGAACGCCGCCTCGCGCCTCTTGCCGATTTCACTGCGCAGCCATCCATACCAATCCTGCAACCCGTCTCCGTTGCGCGCCGAAACCTGGAACACCCTGATATCCGGATTGACCTCACGTGCGTTCGCCACCGCGCGGGCCACGTCGAAATCGAGATGGGGCAGCAAATCGGTCTTGTTGAGGATCATGATTTCGGCGGCGCGGAACATGTGCGGATATTTCAGCGGCTTGTCTTCTCCCTCGGTCACCGAGAGAATGACGACCTTGGCACGCTCGCCGAGGTCGAACATTGCCGGACAGACCAGGTTTCCGACGTTCTCGATCATGACGACGGATCCCAAGGTCGGCTTCAGTTCCGCAAGCCCCCGCGCCACCATGTCGGCCTCCAGGTGACATCCGGTGCCGGTGTTGACCTGCACGGCCGGCGCGCCGGCAGCACGAATCCGCTCGCCGTCATTGGCGGTCGCCTGATCGCCTTCGACCACGTAAAGCTTCAGCTCACCCTTCAGGTCGCGGATCGTGCGCTCGAGCAGCGTGGTCTTACCGGAGCCCGGTGAACTGACCAAGTTGAGCGCAAGGATCTCCCGTCCCGCGAACCAGGCCCGATTTCTCGCCGCCAGGGCATCATTCTTGGCGAGGATCCGCGTCTCCAGTTCGACGACGGCGTCAGTCTGATGGACGTGATGATCATGGCTGTGATCACGGTCGTGGCTGTGGCCGCGATCATGATTCTCGTCATCGTGGTCATGGCTGTGCCGGGTGCCGTCGGCGTAAACGTGATCATGGTCGTGGGGATGACCGTGTTGATGTTCTTGGTTGTGACCATGACCGTGATCATGGCTGTGACGGCTACCGTCGGCGTGGACGTGGTCATGGTCGTGCGAATGGCGGCCCATGGCTGCTTCCTCTCCGGTCTCAAGGTTAAGGATGGTGGCGCCGGTCTTGCTTCCGCATCCGCAATGTCCGCACATCAGGCGACCTCCGTTTCCAGTTCCATACTTTTGATGTTGAGTTCCTCGCCCTGCAATCGCGTCACCCGGCTTGAGCCACAGGTGCAGGGTGCAAAGAGAGTTGCGGTAGCAAATTCCGCACCGCAGGCGTCGCAGCGCGCCCGCCCCTCGATCCGTCGGATCTCCAGCGTCGCGCCCTCAAGCACCGTGCCTTGGGCGACCGTCGCAAAGCAAAAGACGATCGCGTCTGCCATCACTCCGGACAATGTTCCGACGTCCAGCGTCACACGGCGGACCCTGCGTCCTTTCGCAGCGTCGCCGACGATGGCGACGACGTTGCGGGCAATGCCGAGCTCATGCATGGCGATGCCCCTAGCAGATCCGGGGCAGCTGCTCGCCGACCAGCATGTCGACGATTCGCCGCCCGCCAAACACCGTCCGCATGGTGACGCGTCCGGCCTCGCCGTGATTGACCTGTCCGATCACCGCCGAGCCTTCGCCGAGCGGATGCGCCCGCATCGCCGCCAAGGCTGCATCAGCCTGGTCGGGCGGCGCGATCACGACGATCTTGCCTTCATTGGCGAGATAGAGCGGATCGAGCCCGAGGATTTCGCAGAATGCCTTGACCTGTTCGCGTAGTGGTGTCGCGGCCTCCTCGATCTCGATCGCGACCTGCGAGGCATCGGCGATCTCGTTCAGGACCGTGGCAAGACCGCCGCGCGTGGCGTCACGCACGAAGCGAATTCCGGGTGCTGCAGTCAGCAGCGCCTCGATCAGACCATGGAGGCAGGCGCAATCGCTTTCGATCAGCGTCTCGAGCGCCATGTCGCCGCGAGCGCAGAGGATCGCGGCACCATGATCGCCGAGCAGGCCGTTGACCAGCACCACGTCGCCCGGCCGCGCGGTATCAACGCCGAGCGTGCACCCCTTTCGGATCACGCCGATGCCGGAGGTGGTGATGAAGAGCTTGTCGCAGGCGCCACGCTGCACCACCTTGGTGTCACCGGTGACGATCTGGACGCCGGCCTCGAGCGCGGTTTGCGCCATCGAGCGCGCCACCCGGCGCAGCACATCGACGCTCATGCCTTCCTCGACGATGACGGCACAGGACAGATAAAGTGGCGTCGCGCCGCCGACTGCGAGATCGTTGACGGTGCCGCATACAGCCAATTCGCCGATGTCGCCGCCCGGAAAGAACAGCGGGTCGACCACGAAGGAATCGGTGGTAAACGCCAGCCGGTCGCCATGGCTTGCGAGCTCGGCGAGATCGAACCGCGCCTGGTCCTCCAGCGGCGCCAGCACGCGATTGTCGAAGGCGGTGACGAACACGTCGTCGATCAGGTCCTTCATCGCTTTACCGCCGCCGCCATGGGCGAGCGTCACCGTGTCGACGCTGACCTTGCCGAGCCGGCGGGCGCGGATGAACGGCGCGACGTTCATACCGCCTCCTTGTAGCGCTTGACGCCACCATATTGGTAATACGCGGCGCAAGCCCCCTCCGAAGACACCATCAGCGCGCCGAGCGGGGTTTCCGGCGTACACGCCGAGCCGAACACCTTGCACTGCCAGGGCTTGATGACGCCCTTCAGCACCTCGCCACACTGGCAGGACTTCGGATCGGCGATTTTCAAGTTCGGGATTGCGAATTTCTGCTCCGCATCAAAATGCGCGTAACCGTCACGGAGCTTGACGCCGGAATGATCGATCGAGCCGAGCCCACGCCACTCGAAAAACTCGCGAAGTTCATAGACCCGCGACACCGCCTGCAGCGCGGGCGCGTTGCCACCGTCCGGAACGATGCGCGCATACTGGTTCTCGATGTCGGCGCGGCCTTCCTTGATCTGCTTCAGCACCATCCAGATCGATTGCAAGATATCGAGCGGCTCGAAGCCTGCCACCACCATCGGCCTTTTGTAGAATTTGGCTATGAACTCGTACGGCGCGGTGCCGATCACCATCGAGACGTGGCCGGGTCCCAGAAAGCCATCGAGCTGCAGGCCGGGGCTGTCGAGGATCGCCTTGATGGTCGGCACGATCGTGATGTGATTGCAGAACACCGAGAAGTTCCGGATGCCGTCGGTTTCTGCCTGCAGGATGGTCAGTGCGGTCGAGGGCATCGTGGTCTCGAAACCCAACCCGAAGAACACCACCTCGCGGTCGGGATTCTTGCGCGCCAGCGCCAGCGCATCCATCGGCGAATACACCATGCGCACGTCGGCGCCTCCGGCTTTGGCTTGCAGCAGACTCTTCTTGGAGCCGGGCACCCGCATCGCATCTCCGAAGGTCGTGAAGATCACGTTTGGGTTTTCGGCGATCGATACGCAATCGTCGACGCGTCCCATCGGCAGTACGCAGACCGGACAACCCGGTCCGTGGATCAGCTCGATCTCCTTCGGCAGCATGCCCTCAAGGCCGTAGCGGAAGATCGAATGGGTGTGGCCGCCGCAGACTTCCATGATGTAAAGTGGTCGCTCGGCTGGGATCGTCATGGTCGCAACCAGCGCCTCGATCTCCTTGATCAGCACCCGCGCTTTGTCACCGTCGCGAAATTCGTCGAGGTATTTCATGCCGCGGCTCCTTTGGTCGTTGCCGATCCGCGATCGTCAGCCAATAGCGTGTGAACCAGATCCCAGAGGATATGGTAGGCGGCGACGTGACATTCCTGGGTGCGATGGATCGACGAGGTCGGAACCACCAGACAGAAGTCAACCACACCGGATGACTTCATCTTGCCGCCGTCACCGCCGGCGAGGCCGATCGTGACGATACCCATTTCCTTGGCCTTGGCGAAGGCCGACATCAGATTCGCCGAATTGCCGCTGGTGGAGATGCCGATCAGTGCATCCCCCGCCCTTCCCTGCGCCAATAGCTGGCGCACGAACACATGTTCAAAGCCGAGGTCGTTACCGACCGCAGAAATCATTGCCAGATCCGCTACTAGGTTGGTGGCAGCGAGCGCCGGGCGTCCGGCCGTGACGGGATGCACGAATTCCACCGCTACATGGGACGCATCGCAGCTCGAGCCGCCATTTCCCATCGAGTACAGCCGTCCGCCGTGCCGATAAACATCGGCCAGCGCTTTTGCCGCAGCAACCAGGATCGGAGCGTGCTCGCCAAAGAAGCGCGCGTTGGTATCGCGCGAGTCCCGCGCTTTTTCCTCGACGGAATGCAATAGCGCCGCGTCGAGCCGCGCCGGCGCCTGCGGCTGGCTGTGCAGGAACGGATAAAGTGCCTTGAGATCACTGTCACTGGACATGACACACCTCCCTATTCGGCCGCCGACAACCGCATCGCGTCCATCTCGGCCTGCGCTTCGCCGAGCTCAGTGAGAATTTGAAGTGTAAGCGCCGCCTCTTCCTCATTGATGCGGCTCATGGCGAAGCCGACATGCACCAGCACCCAGTCGCCGACGCAAGACTCCACCGAATGCTCATCATTGACGATGCAGGCGATGTTGATCTGCCGCTTGACGCCGCCGACGTCGACGGTCGCCAGCTTCTTGCCGACGTCGACGATCTCTACGATCCGTCCGGGAATTCCGAGGCACATGGCGCGTTTCCTTCCGGGTGGCTTTTTATGTGATTATTGTTTGATCTGATGAGATGGGCGGCGCCGATCGCGGCTTGCCCAAGCGCCAGCCCGCCGTCAT
>JAIEPP010000529.1 GCA_019748335.1 Xanthobacteraceae bacterium | reverse complement strand
GGCCAGACGCCGGATGCCGGCGGCAGCGCCTGGATCGTGTTCCGCGTCACCGACGTCAGCGTGCCACAGGTCGAGGCCAATTCGGACGAGATGAAGAAGCTGAAGGAGACGTTGCAGCGCGGGTTGACCGATGAACAGGTCGCGCAATACGTCACCAAGATCGAATCCGAAATCGGCACCACGATCAATCAGGCCGCCTTCGCGCAGGTGACGGGCGCCAACAACTGATCCCGAAAGCACGCGATGGACGACCTCAAATCTATCATCGGAAAAGTCGCGACCGGCGCGACGCTGTCGCGTGACGAGGCGGCATCCGCCTTCGACAGCATGATGTCCGGCGAGGCGACGCCCTCGCAGATGGGCGGCCTCTTGATGGCGCTGCGGGTGCGCGGCGAAACCGTCGACGAGATCACTGGCGCCGTATCGGCGATGCGCAGCAAGATGCTGCGGGTCAAGGCGCCTGCGGACGCCGTCGACGTGGTCGGCACCGGCGGCGACGGCTCCGGTTCGGTCAACGTCTCGACCTGCGCTTCCTTCATCGTTGCGGGCGCCGGCGTGCCGGTCGCCAAGCACGGCAACCGCGCGCTATCGTCGCGTTCGGGCGCCGCCGACGTGCTGGCCTCGCTCGGCGTCAAGATCGACCTCACACCGGATCAGGTCGGCCGCTGCGTGCAGGAAGCCGGCATCGGCTTCATGTTCGCGCCCTCGCATCATCCCGCCATGAAGAATGTCGGCCCGACCCGGGTCGAACTCGCCACCCGCACCATCTTCAACCTGCTCGGACCGCTGTCCAACCCGGCCGGCGTCAAGCGGCAGATGGTCGGCGTGTTCTCACGGCACTGGGTGCAGCCGCTGGCGCAGGTGCTGAAGAATCTCGGCTCCGAGTCCGTCTGGGTGGTGCACGGTTCCGACGGGCTCGACGAAATCACCCTCACCGGACCCAGTTTCGTCGCCAGCCTCGAGAACGGCGAGATCCGCACCTTCGAGGTGACGCCGGAAGATGCGGGCCTTGCCCGTGTCGGCGGCGAGGCGCTGAAGGGCGGCGACGCGGATGCCAACGCGGTGGCGCTGCAAAGCGTGCTCGATGGCAAACCGAGCGCCTATCGCGACGTCGCGCTGCTGAACGCTGCCGCCGCGCTGATCGTCGCCGGCCGCGCCAAGGACTTGAAGGAAGGCGTCGCGCAAGGCACCAAATCGCTCGACAGCGGTGCGGCGGCCGCGCGGCTCAAACACCTGATCGCGGTTTCCAACGGCTGACCGCGGGAGCGCCTGACATGTCCGATATCCTGACCAAGATCGAGACCTACAAGCGCGAGGAAATCGCTGCCGCCAAGCGCGCGCATCCGCTGGCCGAGGTCGAGGCCCGCGCCAAAACCGCATCGCCGCCGCGCGGCTTCGTGCGCGCGATCCGCGACAAGCTCGCCCGCGGCGACTACGCACTGATTGCGGAAGTGAAGAAGGCCTCGCCCTCCAAGGGACTCATTCGCGCCGATTTCGATCCGCCGGAACTCGCCAAGGCCTACGAAGCCGGCGGCGCGGCGTGCCTGTCGGTGCTGACAGACACGCCCTCGTTCCAGGGCCATCTCGATTTCATGGTCGCGGCGCGCGCGGCGACCCATCTGCCGGTGCTGCGCAAGGATTTTGTGTTCGACACCTATCAGGTGGTGGAAGCCCGCGCCCACGGCGCCGACTGCATCCTGATCATCATGGCCGCGCTCGACGATGCCGCGGCCAAGGACATCGAAGACGCGACGATTGCGCTCGGCATGGACGTGCTGATCGAAATCCACGACCGCGCCGAACTCGATCGCGCCCTGAAACTTCGCTCGCCGATGATCGGCGTCAACAACCGCAATCTGCGCACATTCGAAACCACGTTGGCGACCAGCGAGGCGCTGGCGCCGCTGATCCCGCGCGAGCGGCTGATGGTCGGCGAGAGCGGCATCTTTGCGCCGGCCGATCTGGCGCGTCTCGAGCGCGTGGGGATGTCGACCTTCCTGGTCGGCGAGAGCCTGATGCGGCAGGCGGACGTTGCCGCCGCCACCCGCGCGCTGCTGGCGCGCACAGAAGCACCCCGCGCGACCGGGACGCGGTAGCCGATGGCGCGCAAGACTTCTAAAGAGAAAGCTTCCAAAGGCGCCGCCCCCCTCACCCATATCGATGCTTCCGGCGAAGCGCGGATGGTGGACGTGTCGGCCAAGCCGGCAACCGAACGCATCGCGGTCGCCGAGGGCCGCGTCGTCATGAGCAAGGCGACTTTAGAGCTGATTGTTTCCGGCAACGCCAAGAAAGGCGACGTGCTGGGCACCGCCCGGATCGCCGGCATCATGGCGGCGAAGCGTACATCGGACCTGATCCCGCTGTGCCACCCGCTGGCGCTGTCAAAGGTCACGCTCGACATCGCGACCGACAAGAAACTGCCCGGCTGCATCGTCCGCGCCACCGTCAAGGTGACCGGACCGACCGGCGTCGAGATGGAGGCGCTGACGGCGGTGTCGGTGGCGTGTCTCACGATCTACGACATGATCAAGGCGGTCGAACGCGGCGTTCACATCGAGGGTGTTCACCTGGTCGAGAAAAAGGGCGGCAAGTCTGGCCACTATCGCGCCGGGCCCTGAGCCCCCGTGCGCTGCGCCGGCTGCGATGCGGCACGTTCTGCAGTTGCAACGAATCCCGGCCGCCACCGGACTAACCTTTCATTAACCAGACTTGCTAACGTCAGCTCCATCTCGCCGCGTTACCAATGCAGCGGGCCGGTAGCTGATCGAATTCGGCTGCCGGAGTTCCTTCCTTCAGCGATCCCGTCTCATGGATTCGACCGGCACCCATTTTTTCAAGATTGCTTCCGCTTCTCGCGGCGGCCCGATCCGTTGGCTGATCCTGGGCGGCGTGCTGCTGATATCAGCGATCGCGATCGGCGCCACGCTGATGGCCAGCAACTTCCGCGAACGCGCGCTGCGCAACAGCGAGCGCGAGCTGGAAAATACCGTGCTGTTGCTGGCGCGTCATTTCGACCAGCAACTCAGGGATTTCGAGGTCGTGCAGCGGGACCTGATCACCTTCATGCGGTCCAGCGGCATAGCCACGCCGGAAAATTACCAGCGTCGGATGTCCTCCCAGGAAATCCATCTGATGCTGAGGTCGAAGATCGACGCCTTGTCCTATGTCGGCGGCATCAACGTCATCGACGCCGACGGCAGGCTGATCAACGGCTCCTCCGCCTGGCCGGCGCCAGCGGTCAACGTCGCGGACCGCGCCTACTTCAAGAGCTTCAAGTTCGATCCGCGATCGCCCGCGATGCTGGTCGAGCCGGTCTACAGCCGCATCACCGGCGTCTGGACCACGGTGATCGCCCGCAAGGTCACCGGGCCGAACGGCGAATTCCTCGGCGTCATCGGCCGCGGCATCGAGCCGGCCAATTTCGAGAAGTTTTTCGCCAGCGTCGCGCTCGGGAACGGTGCTGCGATCTCGATGCATCACCGCGACGGCACCCTGCTGGCGCGCTATCCCCATGTCGACGACATGATCGGCAAGAACTTCAGGACCGGCGGCGCCGGTCAGCTCGCGGTCTTCGACCTGCCCCATTCCACGTCCCGCCTCACCAGCCCGATCGACGGCGAGGACCGGCTGATATCGTCGCGCGCGCTGACGAATTTCCCGATCGTGATCGTTGCGGCAACGACGATCCCCGCTGCACTTGCGGACTGGCGCGAGCAGATCGCCCTTCTGATCGCGGTGGCCGGCCTGTCGGTGCTGGCGATATCGGCACTGCTGTTCGTGGTGGTCCGCAAGCTCTCGCAGCAACACCGCGCCTCGCAGCAGCGGCTGAGGCTGGAAAAGCAGCGTCTGGACACCGCCGTCAACAACATGACCCAGGGGCTGCTGCTGTTCGACGCAACCCAGCATCTCGTGATCTGCAACAACCGCTATATCGAGATGTACGGCCTGTCCGCCGACGTCATCAAGCCCGGCTGCAGTTTCCACGACGTCATCGCCCATCGCAAGCAGACCGGCTCCTTCGACGGCGACGTCGACCGCTATGTCGCCCTGGTGCTGCGCGACATCGGGCAACGAAATGTGATGGTCATCGCCACCCCCGACGGGCGCTCGATCCAGGTCGTCAACGAGCCGACGACGGACGGCGGCTGGCTGGCGACCCACGAAGACGTTACCGAGCGCCGCCGCGCCGAGGCGCGGATCACCCACCTCGCCCATTACGATGCGCTGACCGATCTGCCGAACCGCGCGTTGTTCCACGAACAGCTCAAGCGCGAACTGCCTCACGCTTCGCCCGGCCAGCAGCTTGCGGTGCTCTATATCGACATCGACGAGTTCAAGAGCGTCAACGACTCGCTCGGGCACATGATCGGCGATGAACTGCTGAAATCGGTCGCGGTCAGCCTCGGGGCGTGCGTGCGCGAAACCGATTTCGTGGCGAGGCTCGGCGGCGACGAGTTCGCCATCGTCCAGACCGGCGTCAAGGATTCAGCCGAAGTCACTGCCCTCGTCTACCGCATCTTCGCGGCGATCCGGGCTCCCTACGAATGCCTCGGGCATCAGGTCACCACCGACGCCAGCATCGGCATCGCGCTGGCGCCGCGGGACGGTTCCGATCTCGATCAGATCCTGAAAAATGCCGATCTGGCGATGTACGCGGCCAAGGCCGCCGGCCGCCGCACCTATCGTTTCTTCGAACCGGAAATGGACGCCAAGGTACGGGCGCGCCACGTCCTGGAGACCGATCTGCGGCAGGCCATCGTCGACGGCGGTTTCGAGGTCTATTATCAACCGTGTCTGAGCCTGCAGGACGACAGCATTACCGGCTGCGAGGCGCTGGTGCGCTGGCGCCATCCGCAGCGCGGCATGATCTCACCTGTCGACTTCATCCCTATCGCGGAAGATACCGGCCTGATCAACCAGCTCGGCGAGTGGGTGCTGACCACGGCCTGCATGGAAGCCGCGACCTGGCCCGACCATATCAAGCTCGCAGTCAACGTCTCGCCGGTACAGTTCAAGAGCGGCACGCTGTCGCTGAAAGTCGTCGCAGCGCTGGCGGCATCCGGCCTTGCCGCCAGCCGGCTGGAGCTCGAAATCACCGAGGCCGTGCTGATCCGCGACGACGACGCGGCGCTCGTCGTGCTGCACCAGCTTCGCGACATCGGGGTCAGGATCGCGCTCGACGATTTCGGCACCGGCTATTCCTCACTGAGCTATCTGCAGCGCTTTCCGTTCGACAAGATCAAGATCGACCGCTGCTTCGTCACCGACCTCGCTTCGCCCGAAGGCTCGTCCGCGATCGTGCAGGCGGTGGTCAACATCGCCGCCGACCGCCACATGACGACGACGGCGGAAGGCGTCGAGACCGAACAGCAGCGCGAGGCGCTGCGCGCGCTCGGCTGTTCGGAAATGCAGGGCTATCTGTTCAGCGCGCCGAAACCCGCCGCCGACATCAGCCCGCTGCTGTCGGCGCATCGGAAAGGCACGAAGTCGGCGCCTGTGGGCCGTAAGCGCAAGCCGACGGTGCGCACGGCGTAAGATTTTGGCGTCCGAGCGATGCTGGTTAGTACCGTCATTGCGAGCGAAGCCCTGGGACCGGAGCCCTAGTTCGGCACCGGCCGCTTCACCGCCGTCGGCGCGTTGGCGTTCACGCTGCCGCCGCGGAGCTGGTTGAAGGCGGCGTTCAGCGCCTTGTCGTCCTTTTCGGACGGCGGCACGTAGGACTGCGAGCCGGTCTGCTCGGTGCCGTCGGCGGCGGCGAGATGTCCGCGCATCGACGCCTCGCCCTTCAACTCGGCGCGTGTCTTCAGTTCGTCCGGCACGTCCTGGATCACCTCGACGTCGGGCATGACGCCCTGGGCCTGGATCGAGCGGCCAGACGGCGTGTAGTAGCGCGCCGTCGTCAGCGCCAGCGCGCCGTTGTTGGTCCCGAGCGGAATGATGGTCTGCACCGAACCCTTGCCGAACGAGCGGGTGCCGATCAGCGTGGCGCGCTTGTGGTCGTGAAGCGCACCGGCCACGATTTCGGAGGCGGAAGCCGATCCGCCGTTGATCAGCACGACCAGCGGCTTGCCCTTGGTGATGTCGCCGCCGCGCGCGGTGAAGCGCTGGGTTTCCTCCGGCAAGCGACCGCGGGTCGAGACCACCTCGCCCCGGTTCATGAAGGTCGAGGATACCGAGACCGCCTGGTCGAGCAGTCCGCCCGGATTGTTGCGGAGGTCGACGACGTAGCCCGCGAGCTTGTCCTGCGGGATTTCCTTGGAGATGGCCGCGATCGCCTTGCGCAGGCCGTCGGTGGTCTGCTCGTTGAAACTGGTGATCCTGATATAGCCGATATCGCCGCCGTCGGTGTGGTAGCGCACCGGCCTCACCCGGATCACCTCGCGCACCAGCGCGATGTCGATCGGCGCGTCGGCGCCCTTGCGAACGATCTTCAGTTTGATCTTGCTGTCGGCCGGCCCCTTCATCTTGACCACGGCCTGGTCGAGCGTGAGCCCCTGAATGGCGTCGTCGTCGATCTGCGTGATCACGTCGCCCGACATGATGCCGGCCCTGGAAGCCGGCGTGTCGTCGATCGGCGTCACCACCTTGACGAGGCCCTCTTCCATCGTGACTTCGATGCCGAGGCCACCGAACTCGCCGTGGGTGGTCTCCTGCATGTCGCTCCAGCCCTTCGCATTCATGTAGCGCGAATGCGGATCGAGCGCGGAGATCATGCCGTTGATGGCGCCCTCCATCAGCTTGCTGTCGTCGGGCTTCTCGACATAGTCGGTGCGGATCCGCTCGAATACGTCGCCGAACAGATTGAGCTTGGAATAGGTGTCCGAATTGGACTCGACCGCGGCCTTCGCCGCCGCGACCAGATGCGCGCCTTGCGGCCCGGCAACGAGAAGGGTCAGACAAACTCCCGTGGCCGTGCCCAGCAGAAAGGTCATGTTCTTGCGCATCGCTAGCGATCCTTCGATATCGACAGCCAAGATTCACGGACCCGTGAATCGGGATTCCCATGAATCGGCGTCCTGGTCCGGCGGGCCCGACAACACAACGGCATTTTGGTCGGAACAAGGCCGTGACCTTACCGGGGCATTACGGTGGCGAGAGTTCGTCCGGCCCGGGATAGGCCAGCGGAAGCGGCACCGCGCATAACGGTGGAAGCATCACGCCCAAGCCGTTAAAAGACCCGTCTCATTTCCAGTTCAACCGACGGTTCAGCGCGCCTTTTCAGGACGCCTTGCCGGCCTCCTGCAACCCCTTTTGCCAGGTCGAGGGCTGGGTTCCGAACCCGCGCTTGGCCCGGGTGCCCAGCCAATAGCCGAATTGCGGCGGGACGTTACGGAACGGGCCCTCGACGCCGAGCTTGAGTGCGGCGTCCATCGGCCAGTTCGGGTTGTTGAGGATTTCCCGCCCCACCGCAATCAGATCGGCCTGCTTGTCTTGCAAAATCTGCTCGGCCTGGTCGCCATGGATGATGAGCCCGACCGCCATGGTCATGATATCGGCGTGGCGCTTCACATATTCCGATAACGGCACCTGGTAGCTGTATTTGATCTCCTTGCCCAGGATCGGGGCGACCTCGGTGATGCCGCCCGACGAGCAATCGATGACGTCGACGCCTTTGGCCTTGAGCGTCTTCGCCAGCCGCGCGCTCTGTTCCGGTCCCCAGCCGGCATTGTCCTCGACCGACAGACGGACGAACAACGGTTTGTGATCGGGCCAGTGGGTGCGCACCGCTTCGGTGATCTCGGTGATGAAGCGCATCCGGTTGGCTTCGGAGCCGCCATATTCGTCGGTGCGCTGGTTGGAGCGTTCCGACAGGAACTGATGCACGAGATAGCCGTGCGCGCCGTGCAGCTCCAGCACGTCGAAGCCGGCCTCGTGGGCGCGGCGGGCTGCATTGCCCCAGGCCTGCACCAGATCCTTGACCTCATGGCGCTCCAGCGCCTTCGGCACCGGCCATTTCTCGCTATGGGCGATCGCACTCGGCGCCACCGGCGACCAGGCGTCCCAATCCTCGATGTCGGGGGAGCGTTGCAGCGGGCGATCACCTTCCCATGGCCGCGTCGCGCGCGCCTTGCGGCCGGAATGACCGAGCTGGATGCCAGCCACGGAATTCTGCTGCTTGATGAACTTGACCAGGCGGCTGAGCGGCTCGACGAAAGCGTCATCCCAGATGCCGAGATCGCCGACCGTGCCGCAGCCGCGCCGCTCGACTTTGGTCGATTCGACCACGACCAGCCCGGCGCCACCGGCGGCGAACTTGCCGGCGTTCATCAGATGCCAGTCGGTCGGAAAGCCCTTCACGGCCGAATACTGATGCATCGGCGGCACCACGATGCGATTGCGCAACTCGACGCCGCGGATCGTCATCGGCGAAAACAGCAGCATGTCAGGCATTTCCTTGTTTCCCTTGTTCCGGACATCCTGGTCCCGGCGCGATGCCGGGTGGTGTCTTCTATTGTTTGGCGGTGCCGCCGGTCTTGCTGTCAGCGGATTTGGCGTCGGTTTTGGCCTTTGGCTTTGCCGGTGGGGCCTTGGCAGCCGCCTTGGCAGCCTTGGGCGGCGCATCGTCGCTGCGCACGGTTCCCCAGGGATCCGTGTTCTTCTGCGCGGGTATGTTGCCGAGCGAACGCTGATAGGCCTTTTCAGCCTCCTTTTCGGCCGCGATCTGCGACGGCGTCTTCTCCTTATCGGGGTCTCCGTATTTCTGCATGTTTTGAGTTTGCGCCGCGGCGGGCAAGATCGTGCCGGCTGCCAGCAACGCGATCACGGCGACCGGGCCGAATATGGGACCAAGAATTCGGCTGCGGACGCGGCTCAGGATGTTCATGCGATCACTCCTCACGAGATTTCCCAACGCTTAGCACAGCTCCCGCACCGGCTTAAGCGCCAAAAGAACCGCCATGCAGTATGGATTTGGCGTGCGCCGTTGCTCAGGCCAGTCCAGTTTTGTAAACGACTGTCATGACCTCCACCCTCGCCCCCGACTCCGCCGACGTGCTGCTGTTCGACATAGGCCGCGTCGTGCTCGATATCGATTTCAGCAGGGTCATGGCCGTTTGGGCCGGCCATGCCGGCCGCGAACTCATTCGTCCGGTCGGGCCGCTTTCACCCGATGACGCATGGCGGCGTCACGAGCGAGGCGAGATCAGCGACGCCGATTTTTTTGCAAGCCTGCGCATCTCGCTCGGCATCGGCATCACCGACGACCAGTTCCTCGAGGGCTGGAACGCGATTTTCACCGGCGAGATGCCGGGCATCGCGAAAACACTGGCGCGCGCCCAGGGCAAATTGCCGCTCTATGCCTTCTCCAACACCAACCCGGCCCATGTCGCGCATTTCTCGCGCGTCTATGCCGACCTGCTCGGCCATTTCCGCGAGATATTCCTGTCCTCGACAATCGGGCTTCGGAAACCGGAAGCGGCGGCCTATGATCACGTGGTGAAGGCGATCGGCGTGCCGGCCTCGCGTATCGTGTTCTTCGACGACAACGCCGAGAATATCGAAGGCGCGCGGGCGCGGGGCTTGACCGCGGTGCAGGTGACGTCGCCTGACGACGTCGCCCGCGCGCTCACGGCGCTTGGGATCTAGAGCATGATCCGGAAAAGTGGAGACCGGTTTTCCCTCGCGACAAACGCGGAACGCGTTTGCGCGGAGATCATGCTCAAAATGACCAGGAGTTTTTGCCAGTGGCCTTGATGCCGGTTGCCGACGCGCTTGCCGCCATTCTCGCGGGTGCTGACCCGCTGCCCGAGGAAATGACGCCGCTCGACACCGCGTATCATCGCGTGCTGGCGCACGACGTCGCCGCGCGGCGCACGCAGCCGCCGCAGGCGATGTCGGCGATGGACGGCTATGCGGTCCGCGCTGCCGACGCCACCGATCTCACCGCACGGCTGAAGGTGATTGGGGAAGTCGCTGCAGGCCGCCCGTTCGAGCGCAAGGTCGGCGCCGGCGAAGCGGTGCGGATTTTCACCGGCGGCGTGATCCCCGACGGCGCGGATGCCGTCATCATCCAGGAAGATACGACTGTTGATGGCGACCGCATCACCATCACCGAGGCCGCCAGGACCGGCCGGCACATCCGCCCCGCCGGGGTCGATTTCCGCGAGGGCGACGTGCTGCTGGCGGGCGGAAGCCGCCTCTCGGACCGCGATCTCTCGCTCGCCGCCGGCATGAACTATCCGGAACTCGCGGTCCGCCGCCGGCCGAAGGTCGCGGTGCTCGCCACCGGCGACGAACTCGTGATGCCGGGCCAGATCCCCGGCCCCGGCCAGATCGTCTATTCCAACGGCTATGCGCTGCGCGCGCTGGCGCGGGCCGAGGGGGCCGAAACCGTCGACCTCGGCATTGCCGCCGATACCGTCGCCGCGACCACCGAAGGCATACGGCGCGCCCGCGATGCCGGCGCGGATATCCTGATCACCACCGGCGGCGCCTCGGTCGGCGACCACGATCTCGTCAAGACGTCGCTGGAAGCCGAGGGCGTCGCCATGGCGTTCTGGCGGATCGCGATGCGGCCGGGCAAGCCGATGATGCACGGCAGGCTGGGTGCGATGCGGGTGATCGGCCTGCCCGGCAATCCGGTGTCGTCCTATGTCTGCGCCTACCTGTTTCTGGTGCCGTTGATTCGGGCGCTGTCGGGCCGCAAGGACGTCCATCACGTCCGCGAGCGGGCCTTGCTCGGCGGCGATCTCGGCGCCAACGACCAGCGCGAGGATTATCTTCGCGCGCGGCTCGAGGCGCGCGCTGACGGCACGCTGATCGCAACCCCGGTCACGCAACAGGACTCCTCGCTACTTGGGAATCTCGCTGCGGCACGGGCACTTGTGATACGTCCGCCGTTTGCGCCGGCAGCATCGAAAGGCTCGCCTTGCGAGCTGCTGCGGCTGCCGGAGTAAGGTCCCAGGCGACGGCTGCTGCCAGAACCTCTGGCAAAGTCCCCTGGGCGTTCACCGGAAATTAAGTGGTTGCGGAACACATATCGAACATATAGTGTCCGTTCATGATTTGTTTCGAGAGTTAGTGTCTACAAGAGGGAGTTTTGAGGCTCCCACCTCTCGCAACCGAACGACGCCGCCAACCGGGGGAATGCTCGCGATGCTTACGCGCAAACAGTACGAACTTCTGCGTTTCATCAATGAACGGCTGAAAGAGGCCGGCGTGCCGCCCTCCTTCGACGAGATGAAGGACGCGCTCGACCTGCGCTCGAAATCCGGGATCCACCGCCTCATTACCGCGCTGGAAGAGCGTGGCTTCATCCGCCGCCTGCCCAACCGCGCTCGCGCCATCGAGGTGATCAAGATGCCCGAGATCACCAGCGCCGGTAACGGCAACGGCCGCCGCGGCTTCACGCCGAGCGTCATCGAAGGCACGCTGGGCAAGGTCCGCACCGCCAGCGCCGCCGCCGAGGACGACAGCAACCGACCGGTCGCCGTTCCCGTCATGGGCCGGATCGCCGCCGGTACGCCGATCGAGGCGCTGCAGACCCGCAGCCACACCATCAGCGTGCCACCAGACATGCTCGGAAGCGGCGAACATTACGCGCTCGAAGTGCGCGGTGATTCCATGGTGGAGGCCGGCATTCTCGATGGCGACATGGCGCTGATCCAGCGCAACGAGACCGCCGACACCGGCGACATCGTGGTGGCGCTGATCGACGAGGAAGAAGCCACGCTGAAACGTTTCCGCCGCCGCGGCGCTTCGATCGCGCTGGAGCCGGCCAACGCTTCCTACGAGGTCCGCATCCTGCCGCCGAACCGGGTCCGGATTCAGGGCAAGCTGATCGGGCTGTACCGGAAGTATTGAAGACAGGTCGTCATTCCGGGGTGGCGCACAGCGTCGAACCCGGAATGACAGATCAATCTCGACAGAGCCCTGGCCTTCGGCCGGGGCTTTTTATTGCGGCCTCTTTGGAACCAAGCTGCGTTAGCGTATTTGTGATGGAAGCGCCGGTGCTGGAGTCGCAGAATTGCCTCGAACGGCGGCAAAACTCCGCGCCAACGTCCACTCTGATAGAGGCCTGTGCCTCCCGGAGACACGGGTCAGCTATCTCGAACGAGGGAGCCATCCGATGTGTGACTATAGCTTGCAAGCCGTTGCGTCGCGCCCCGCAAAAGTCGGAGAGACGCTGATCACCACCACCTTCCCGGGCACGTCGACCCGCGGCTTTGCCTCCGAAAACGAGGCGGCCGTGGCGGTCTGCATGTTGCCCGGCACCGAAGTGGCGTTCGCCCGGGACGTCAAATACGACAACCGCTGGATCTGGACGCGCACGCTCGACTGGCGGGTCGGCAAGTTCAACCAGATCGCGCCCGACGTCCACGATCGTCACCACGACGCGATCGAATTCCCGGACGGCAGTCACGTGCTGGTGACGCAGCTTTGCGAAGGCCAGCACGTCACCGTCCTGCAACTGCCGGTGCTTCAGGCCGCCACCGAGCGCGCGCCCGCGGTAACCGACAATGCGTCGGCGACATCACCTTCGGCGACGTCGATCATTACCGGCTGATTTTTCGCGACAAGGCTCCGCCGGCAGCCGTCGGCGGAGCCCGGTAATGGGGACAGAGCCATGGTCAACAAGGTCACCTGGCAAAAAGCCGGTCGCGTCACCGAGCCCGGCCGCTACATGTTCAGGTTCGGCTGGCTCACGGTAAGCACGGACGATCTTGCGATCTGGCAACAGTTTCCGGAAGCCGCGTTCACGTTGGTCAACCTGCCTTCAGAGCCCGATGCGCCGGAGGAGTTTCACCTCGGCGCGTTCGAACTGCCGGCCAGTTCCGAACTCGACGAGCATTGACACTACTCCTCCGCCTGCACGTCCGCCTCCGCGGGTGTGGCATCAATCGCGCGCGGCGAAGGCACGCGCGGCGAAAGGGTGGTGCTGTCGGTCTCACCGTCCTCCGCGATCGACCTCGACCACGGCCGGTCGATGCCTCGGGGTTTGACGGCGTCGACGACAAACCCCGAGGGGCCGCGCCGCAGCGCCAGCGCGCCCTGCCGGCGCAGGCGCTCGGCGTCGATGACCGAAGCGGCACAGCCGGCGGGCGGCTGCCTGAAGGTCACGATCAGCGCCGCGCGCTCGCAATCGTCCGCCAGCGCCTCAGGCCGCTGCGCCCATGCGACCAGGGCACCACTTGGCGATGCCGTTACGCAGCCGCGGTCGTCGCAGGAGACGCCCTCGCCGAGCGTGGCGTCGTCGCCGGTTCGCGCGTCCGCATCCCCGGCCAGCCACTCCCTGACCAAAAAGGCATCCTTGGAGCCTTTGGTGGCCTGCATCAGATGCAGCCGCCCGTCCTGGCCGCGCACGCCGACATGGCGGCCGTCGGCCGAAATCAGGATGTCCGGCTGCGGCACGCGCGCCGCCCACACCGCCGCCAACAGCAATAGCGCCACGCCGGACCAGCGCAGCGGCGTGCGCAGCAGGCCTAGCAGGACGATGCCGCAGCTTGCCGCAATCAGCGGACCGATACCGAACGCGGCCACCCGGCCGACCGCGCCGGGCAGTGCCGCCACCCATTGCGTCACCCAAATCATCCAGTCGATGCCGAGACCCATCAACCACCAGAAGAACCCGTCGAAGCCGAACGGCATCGCGGCGAGGCCAAGCAACCCCGCCGGCATCACCACTACCGAGACCACCGGCATGGCCGCGAGATTGGCCAGCACGCCATAGGGCGTGATGCGGTGAAAATGAAAGGCCGCGTAAGGCGTGGTCGCGAGCCCGGCCACCAGTGAAGCCAGCAGCAGCACCATGACCTCGCGCCCGCCCCACAGCGCCACCCGTGCGGTCGCGGAATGCTCCGCGGTCGCGAACAGTCGCGGCATGCCGATCTGCACCAGCGCCACCAGTCCGAGCGTCGCCGCAAACGACATCTGAAAGCTCGGATGCACCAGCGCCTCCGGCGCGATCGTCAGCACGATCATCGCGGCGACCGCCAGCGTGCGAAAGGTGATGGCGCGGCGATCGACCATGACAGCGATCAGCACCACCGCCGTCATGAAGAATGACCGCTGCGTCGCCACTTCAGCGCCCGACAGCAGCAGATAAAACGCGGCGGCGACGAAGGCTGCAACGGCCGACCATTTCTTGATGGGATATCCGGCCGTCAGCATCGGAAACAGCGCCAGCAGCGCCCGCACCGCAAAGAACACCACGCCGGCGACGACAGCCATATGGTAGCCCGAGATCGACAAGACATGGCCGAGCCCGGAGATGAACATGGCATCGTTGACCGGCGTCGAGATCGCGTCGCGGCGGCCGGTCAACAGCGCGGTCGCGATCGCACGCTTGTCGCCGTCGAGCACGGTGCGAATCCGCGCATCGATCGCATCCCGCAAGCCCTGCATCACGGCCGAATAGCGCAGGCCGATCCCGCCGGCGGCCGGCGGCTCCGCGGTCTTGATCGCGCCCATCGCGAAGCCGGAGGCGCCGATGCCGGAGAAGAACATGTCGCGGCCGAAGTCGTAGGAGCCCGGCCGCAGCGGGGCCAGCGGCGGCAACAGCCGCGCCTTCAGTTCGACGAAGCTGCCGACCGCCGGTGCGGTCCCCTTCTTCACCGACAACCGCACGCGCTCCAGCCTGGTCGTTCCGCGCGGGCTTTCCATGGTGACCACCCGCAGCACAAAGCGATCGGTGCGCTCGCGGATGTCGCGGGTTTCGACGAAGCCGGACAGCGTCACCGAAAACATCGGCCGCGCCAGCACGCCATGCGCGATCCGCGCCGTCTTCCAGGTCGCCACCGCAAAGCCCGCCGCAACGGCCGCGATCATGACGGCGGCGGCAAAGAACTTTTGCCGCCGCAACAGAAACGCCAATGCGCCCAGCCCCACCGCGACGGCGGCGGCGACCCACAGCACCGGCTCATGGTCGGCGGCGAAATAAAACGCGATGCCGGTGCCGAACGCGACCGGCACCCAGGGCAGCAGCCGTCCGGCGCCGGCTTCCGCGCGCACCCATTGGCGCAGCATCTCGATGAACGGCGGCCATGCACTGAGCACGGACGGCGCAAAGCCGCCGGCCGGCGCCGCCGAACGCGGCGGCCACGTCCCGGCATAGCCTCGCCTGTTACCCGGCGTATTGCCCTGCTCCGCCATCCCGCTACCCGTGATGCCCTGCGGCCCACAAGGCTACCGGAAGCTGTCATCAGGGCGATAGCAGAACGGATGCAGAAACCTGAAGAAATGCACATCGCCTGACGGTACAGTCGCTCGACTGCGGATTCGGCCAACCGGGATTAACGACGGACATGAAGCTTGCTGCCTGCTTTTCACTTACCGTGATGGTGATCACTTCGGCGCCTGCTTTCGCGGCGGACGAACAATGCCGCTTCATCGAAGCGAAGCAGGACCGCGACGCGTGCTATCAGCGCCAGGAAGTCGCGCGCGTTGCCCGGCAAAAGGCGCGTGAAGCCCGGGAGGTCGAGCAATCGAAGCCGATCGAGCCGATGTCGTCGGATGACGAAACGATGGCCCGTGCTATCCGCGGTATCTGCCGGGGCTGCTAGATCAGCGCGCCCCGCGACGAGACGTGATGGCTGACGATCTTCCAGTCGCCGTCTTCGCGTACGATGACCCAGGTGATCTTGACCGACAGGTTGGTGGCGCCCTCGTCGATGACGAAGTTGGCGATGCCGGCAACGTTGATCACATCGTCCCCGGCCGGCACCACGACCACGTCGGTGAACTGCACTTCCCGCGAGCGCCATTTCTGCAAGCCGTTGAAATACGACGCGACGCCGTCCCGGCCGCGATAGAGCGTCGGCTTCGAGCCGAAGAACAGCGCGTTCTTCGAATAAAGCGAAGCCTGTGCGTCAGCGTCGAACCTGCTGAAATTGTCCGCCCATTTCGCCATGATGCCGGAGACGATGCCGTCGGTCGCGCTCATCGGATGATCCAATCGAAACTGCCTCAGCTTTTGGCGACTTCCTTGGCAAAGGTGTCGCGCAGGCCGATGGTGCGGTTGAACACCGGCTTGCCCGGCGCGGAGTCCTTGTCGCGCACGAAGTAGCCCTGCCGTTCGAACTGGATCACCTCGTTCGAATTGTCAGCCGCGACCGCCGGTTCGACCCGCGCATCGGGCAGGATTTCCAACGACTGCGGATTGAGATCGGCGGCGAAATTTGTCGCACTCGGCGTGGGATTGGCGAACAACTGATTGTAGACGCGGATCTCCGCCGGCACCGACTGCGCCGCTGACAGCCAGTGCATGGTGGCCTTGACCTTGCGGCCATCGGGCGCGTTGCCGCCCTTGGTCGCGGGGTCGTAGGTGCAGCGCAATTCGACCACCTCACCGGCGGCGTTCTTGATCGCTTCCCGGCACTTGATGAAGTAGGCGTAGCGCAGCCGCACCTCGTTGCCCGGAGACAGCCGGAAGAACTTTTTCGGCGGGTTCTCCATAAAGTCGTCCTGCTCGATATAGAGCTCGCGGCCGAACGGGATCTTGCGGCTGCCGGCCTGGGGATCGTCGGGATGGTTGGCGGCGTCGAGTTCCTCGACCTGCCCTTCCGGATAATTCTCGATCACGATCTTGAGCGGCCGTAGCACCGCCATGCGGCGCTGCGAGGTCTTGTTGAGCTCCTCGCGGATGCAGAACTCCAGCATGCCGACGTCGACCACACTGTTGGCCTTGGCGACGCCGATGCGCTTGACGAATTCGCGCAACGCCGCCGGCGGCACGCCGCGTCGCTTCATGCCGGCGATCGTCGGCATCCGCGGATCGTCCCAGCCGGAGACGTGGCCGTCGCGCACGAGCTGGGTCAGCACGCGCTTCGACAGCAGCGTGTAGGTGAGGTTCAGTCGAGCAAATTCGTACTGATGCGGTTTCGACGGCACCGGCAGCTTGTCGAGCAGCCATTCATAGAGCGGACGATGGTCCTCGAATTCCAGCGTGCAGATCGAATGCGTGATGCCTTCGATCGCGTCCGACTGGCCGTGGGCATAGTCGTAGCTCGGATAGATCGACCACTTGGTGCCGGTGCGCGGATGCTCGGCATGCAGGATGCGATAGAGCACGGGGTCGCGCAGATTGATATTGCCCGACGCCATGTCGATTTTGGCACGCAGCACGCGGGTGCCGTTCGGGAATTCGCCCGATTTCATGCGGCGGAACAGGTCGAGATTTTCGTCCACCGCGCGGTCGCGGAACGGGCTGTTCTTGCCGGGCTCCGTCAGCGTGCCGCGGGCAACGCGGATCTCCTCCTGCGACTGGTCGTCGACATAGGCGTGACCGGCCTTGATCAGGCCCTCCGCCCAGTCGTACAGGCGGTCGAAATAATCCGAGGCGTAGAACAGATCGGTTCCCCAGTCATAACCGAGCCAGTGCACGTCGGCCTGGATGGAATCGATATATTCCTGCTCTTCTTTGGTCGGGTTGGTGTCGTCAAAGCGCAGATGACAGCGCCCGGCGAATTCCTGCGCGATGCCGAAATTGAGCGCGATCGACTTGGCGTGGCCGATGTGCAAATAGCCGTTCGGCTCCGGCGGGAACCGGGTCACGATCCGGCTATGCTTTTTGGAGTCGAGGTCGGCCTGAACGATGTCGCGGATGAAATCGCGCCCCGCCTCTGCCGCAACCGGTTCTGTGGTCATTATTGAGTCCTGTTCGGGATTATTGGCCCTTCTGCCAAATTCGTCCCCGCGAGCCAAGCCCGCTTTGCCCATAGCCAGACTTTAGTTATGCAGCGGGCCTGCTATACACCACCGCTTCTCATGCATATGGCCCGCCCGATAATGACCGATTCCGTCGTCACCCGCTTCGCCCCCTCGCCCACCGGTTTCCTCCACATCGGAGGGGCCCGCACCGCATTGTTCAACTGGCTCTATGCCAAGAAAACCGGCGGCAAGATGCTGCTGCGGATCGAGGACACTGATCGCGAGCGGTCGACCGAGCCGGCGATTGCCGCCATTCTCGATGGCCTCAAGTGGCTCGAGCTCGATTGGGACGGCGACGTCATCTACCAGTTCAGCCGCGCCGCCCGGCATCGCGAAGTGGCCGAGCAGTTGCTCGCCAGCGGCAAGGCCTACCATTGCTACGCGACGTCGGAGGAACTGACCGCGATGCGCGAGAAGGCCCGCGCCGAGGGCCGCACCCGGCTCTATGACGGCCTGTGGCGCGACCGCGACCCGTCCGAAGCGCCTGATGGCATGAAGCCCACCATCCGCCTCAAGGCGCCGCAAACCGGCGAAACCGTGATCGAGGACCAGGTGCAGGGCCGCGTGGTCTGGCAGAACGAGAACCTCGACGACCTCGTGCTTCTGCGCGGCGACGGCAACCCGACCTACATGCTGGCGGTCGTGGTCGACGACCATGACATGGGCGTCACCCATGTGATCCGCGGCGACGATCATTTGATCAACGCCGCGCGCCAGAAGCAGATTTACGATGCGATGGGCTGGGCCATTCCGAACATGTCCCATATCCCGCTGATCCACGGGCCGGACGGCGCAAAACTGTCGAAGCGCCACGGCGCGCTCGGGGTCGAGGCTTATCGCGCCATGGGCTATCTGCCGGCGGCACTGCGCAACTACCTGGTCCGGCTCGGCTGGAGCCATGGCGACCAGGAAATCTTCTCGACCCAGGAGATGATCGACGCCTTCGACCTGCCCGCGATCGGTCGCTCCGCGGCGCGGTTCGATTTCGCCAAGCTGGAGAACCTCAACGGCCACTATATCCGCCACGCCGACGACGCTGCGCTGGTGACCCAGTTCGAGAAGGTGCTGGACTACGTCCCCGACGGCGCCGAACTGAAGGCCAAGCTCAACGACACCACGCGCGCGCAATTGCTGCGGGCGATGCCGAGCCTGAAAGAGCGCGCCAAGACGCTGCTGGAGCTGATCGCCGGCTCCTACTTCATCTTTGCCGACCGCCCGCTCGAGATCGAGCCGAAGGCCCTGGCTTTGCTGACGCCGGAGACCCGCGCCCTGATCGGCCAGCTCCGCACCGCGCTCGAGACGGTCACCGACTGGAGCTCGGAGACCACCGAAGCCGCCATGCGGAATTTCGCCGAGCAAAACAACCTCAAACTCGGCGCGGTGGCGCAGCCGCTTCGGGTAGCGTTGACCGGGCGTACGACCTCACCGGGTATTTTCGACGTACTGGCCGTGCTGGGGCGGGATCAGTGCCTGGCCCGGCTCGGCGATCAGGCCGCCGGATGAGCCCCTGCCAAGTACTGATAGTGGGCCGTTTGCGCCCATCTTGCAGTGCACAGGGCAATAAGCTACCCATTTGAAGCCGCTTTCTAGACAGTCCGGCCTGCCTTGTTACCTGCCCTCAGAATGGCATCAAGTCAGCCCGGTTTTCGCAACGATTTCATCGGGGACTTCACGATGGACGCAAAATCCAGCAACAAGACTGCAACGCTAACGGTAGGTAACAAGACCTACGATTTTCCGATCCTCAGCGGCACGGTGGGGCCAGATGTCATCGACATCGCCAAGCTCTACGGCCAGGCCGGGATGTTCACCTACGACCCCGGATTCACCTCGACCGGCAGCTGCCAGTCCAAGATCACCTATATCGACGGTGACGCCGGCATCCTGGAATACCGCGGCTATCCGATCGAGCAGCTCGCCGAAAAGGGCGACTTCCTCGAGACCTGCTATCTGCTGCTTTACGGGGAGCTTCCGACCCCGGCGCAGAAGAAGGATTTCGACAGCCGCGTGATCCACCACACCATGGTTCACGAGCAGATGGCCCGCTTCTTCCAGGGCTTCCGCCGCGACGCCCATCCGATGGCGATCATGGTCGCCGCCGTCGGCGCGCTGGCCGCGTTCTACCACGACTCCACCGACATCAACGATCCCAAGCAGCGCATGATCGCCTCGATGCGCATGATCGCCAAGGTGCCGACGCTGGCTGCGATGGCCTTCAAGTACACCATCGGCCAGCCGTTCATGTACCCGAAGAACTCGCTCTCCTTTGCCGAGAACTTCCTGCACATGTGCTTCGCGGTGCCGTGCGAGGACTACAAGATCAACCCGGTGCTGGCTGACGCGCTCGACAAGATCTTCATCCTGCATGCCGACCACGAACAGAATGCCTCGACCTCGACGGTGCGTATCGCCGGCTCCTCCGGCGCCAACCCGTTCGCCTGCATCGCCGCCGGCATCGCCTG